>JANWZE010000053.1 GCA_025054955.1 Blastocatellia bacterium
AAGGGGTCCACGCGTGGACAACTTCGTAGTCCCGTACCGTTAGCTCATGCAATGAGCCGACGGTTTTCTCGCGCGAGAGCAGTTCATGAATGAGTGTGCCCTGGGGGCGCACGATTCCGGCGTGCATGAGCCCGGAAGATATGTGACCTCCAGCTTGAGGCAACGGAGACTTGCTCTGGGTGCGCGATCAGTTTTTAGTCGTTAGCTGTTTGCTTCAGTTCATGCAACGATTCTTGCCCATGCTCAGGAATCGCTTGCGCTTTCGCGGCAACTATCATCAATGGTCTGGAGAAAGGCCGTGGCAGATGAAGCAACCTGGAGAGCAGGAGCAGAACGTCCCAAGCAGCACTCTCAGATTTTCTGCAGGCGTGTTTGGTATGAGGCCGTACTTTCAAGGAACTGCCCCTATGCTATTGCACGCCATGAAGAATGAAAATAGAGCACAAGCAGGAATGCCTGTGCCACTTTTTCTGAGGAATCGCCCCTATGCGATTGCACACCACGAAGCATGAAAATGGTTATTTTTAGAGGCGGCGTCACAAGCGTGACCGCAGCGAGCCGTTGCGTGGCGACAAGTGGAAGCAACGCTCGATTGATTCGACTGTATGCTCGCCGTCGAGCAGCGTTTGAATTGAGCCGGGTCTTTGAGCCAGGAACCAACGGCTCACATATCGGCCACATCGCCTGAGCGACGATTGAACTCATCCTGCATGTGGATTGGAGATTGACCAACCAGATTGATAAGCAGCCACATGCAACCGCATAAGCTGTCTTCAGAGGCGATTGGCATTACTCATGAGGACGATTTTGGCTGCTGCCAGTGTTTCAAAAGAACTTGTAACAACCAACGCAGCGTGACTGGCGCTGATCCTCTATGGACTTATCTCGTAGCAAAATCATTCTCGTTCGCCCGCGTGATCCGAACAACATTGGCGCGGTCGCTCGCGCAATGAAGAATTTCGGGTTCACCCAGTTGGTCATCGTCGCGCCCCATCCGCCGGTGTGGGATGAAGTGGTCTCGGCTGTTCATGCCGATGATATTCTCAAGGAGGCGCCCGTCGTGGCGTCGCTCGCTGAGGCTGTAGCCGATTGCACATGGGTGGTAGGAACAACTGACCGCCGGCGGGTCGAGCCAAAACAGACGCTCTATACGCCTGCCGATCTGTGCCGCGATGTGCGCCAGAGCGAGCACAGGCTGGCGCTCGTTTTCGGGCCGGAAAAACACGGCTTGACCAATAATGACCTGAGCCATTGCCATCGTGTCATGAGCATTCCCACACAACCTGATTGCCCTTCGATGAATCTGGGACAAGCGGTCGCTATTTGCTGTTACGAGCTAACGCGGGATCAGCCGGTGCCCCTTCAGACCAAGCAACAGGTTGAATGGGCAACGGCCGGCCAGATCGAAACCGCTGTGCAGTTGATGCTCGACGTGTTATGTCTCTCCGAGTTCATTCAACCAGCTCGCCGACCGGATTTCGCGCTCAAACTACGACGCTACCTGATGCGCTTGAACATGACCAGACGCGATGTCAACACGTTGTGCGGCGCTCTGAGCAAAATCAAAGAAAAGTTGGTTCACCGGCCCGTGTCGTCACCGGTCCAGGATTGATGGACTCGCTCTTACTGGATCAATGGGCAACCTGCTAGAATGTGGCCCGCTCGCGCCATGAGGATCGTTGGAAAAGGAGATAGCAATATGCAAAAGACAGCGTGGATGAGCTTGCTGATTCTTTTGATTTGTGCTGGCGTGGGAGCGCTCCCGGCACAGATGCAACAACTCAGCGAGCCCGTGCCGACTGAATACGGGCCGGTGCGCGGCGAGGTGTTGAGTCAGTCCATTCGGTTTCGTGGCATCCCTTACGCGGCACCTCCGATCGGCCCGTTGCGTTGGCGTGCGCCACAGCCGCCGCAGCCGTGGACTGAACTGAGAGCCAGCGCCTACGGTTCACCGTGTCCACAGTTTGCCGCTGATGGCAGCTTCGTGGGCAATGAAGATTGTTTAACGCTGAATATCTGGACGCCCAGGAACAGAGGCTCATCGCTGCGCCCTGTGATGGTGTTCATTCACGGTGGCGCCAACACGTTCGGCGCATCATCATTGCCGACCTACGATGGTCAAGCCTTTGCTGAAAAGGGTGGCGTGGTGCTGGTGACGATCAATTACCGACTCGGTCCATTCGGTTACTTGGCGCATCCGCTGCTGAGCGCTGAAGACGCCGAGCATCGCAGTTCGGGCAACTACGGTCTGCTTGATCAAATCTTCGCGCTCCGGTGGGTGCAACGCAACATCGCCAACTTCGGCGGTGATCCCAACAACGTGACCATTTTCGGCGAATCAGCCGGCGGGCTTAACGTCGCCTGCTTGCTGGCCTCGCCGGCGGCCACTGGTCTATTTCATCGCGCGATCATTCAAAGCGGTGGATTCTTCGTCAGCAAACCATTGCGCGACGAGGATCCACGGACAGAGAGCGCCGAAGAATTTGGTCAACGGTTCGAGCAGGAGATCAACTGTGCATCGGCGAACGACCCGTTGGCGTGCATGCGCCGAAAAACGACCCGTGAGGTGATGGATACACTGCGTCCGCCGCCGCCCGTGATCGGGGCTTGCCGGAATCCACCGTGTCCCGAATACGGCCCCAATCTGGACGGCTATGTGTTGACCGGCAGTCCGGTGGAAGTGATACGACAAGGACAATACAATAACGTGCCCGCCATCGTGGGTACCAACAAGAATGAAGCTTCGATCTTCATCACGCTCGTGTTTCCGCTTGTGACCGAGGCGCAATATCAAGCTGCCGTGCGACGCTTCCTGCCCAACATTGCTGATCAAGTGTTGGCGCGTTATCCGCTCTCTGATTACCCGAGTGCGCGGGATGCGCTCGACGCTGTGTTCACTGATCTGCTATTCATCTGTCCAGCGCGATTGGGCACGCGCGCCATGAGCTTGCATCAATCGAATCTCTATGTCTATCACTTCACGCATGAGCTGGACTCACGTCTATACAACTATCTTGGCGCGTTTCATGCGCTAGAGCTCTATTTCGTGTTTAACAATTTCGTATTACCGGCGCACACGCCGACCAATCGGGAACTGGACTTAGCCAACAGCATGCTTCGATACTGGACGAACTTCGCCAGGACCGGCGACCCCAATGGTCAAGGCCTGCCGCGCTGGCCGGTGTACACGTTGGATGGCGACCGGCACATCATATTGGACGAACGCATCAGCACGGGCACGCACCTGCGTAAGGAATACTGCGAGTTTTGGTGTGAAGTGCTCGGGCTGAGCTGCTTTTGAGCTGCACATAAGTCAGTGTTGATGAAGTGTCGTCCGAGTGAGCACGGCGCTCAGGTGGTGCCCGGCGACGGTGAAAAGGGCCAAGGTCTTGGCTTGTTCTCGGCTCTTTTTAAGGGCTTGCCCGTATGAGGCCACTCGCCACGAACGATGAAAATGAAGTCACCGAGGTCACAGAGACCACTGGGAGGTTTCTTCTCCGTTCTCTGCAAATGCGCGCTTATTCTTAGAGCGTTCTACATGCTGTGTAGACGACGCTCTGAAACGATGAAAAACGCCACAGGCAGGAATGCCTGTGCCACTTTTTCTGAGGAGTTCTACATGTCGTCTGGACGACGCTCTGAAACGATGAAAAACGCCACAGGCGTGGATGCCTGTGTCACTTTTCTGAGGAGATGATGACGATGCTTAAACAAGCCAGAAGATTCGTTGCATTTCTTATCCCGCTCATCATGTGTGTTACGCCGATGCTGTTTGCCCTTGCGCAGACGCCCGCGCCGCCACCGACGCGCAGAGATAACGTCACAGAAGTCATTCACGGCGTCACCATCACAGATCCCTATCGGTGGCTGGAAGATCAAGACAGCCCGGAAACACGCGCCTGGATTGATGAGCAGAACAAATACACGCAGTCGTGGCTCGGCGCGCAGCCCGGACGCGAGCCGCTCAGGCAACGACTGACCCAACTCATCAAGATTGACTCGATCAGCCTGCCCACAGTGCGTAACGGTCGCTACTTCTTTGCGAAACGTCGCGCTGATCAGGAACTCTTCGTGATCTACATGAGACAGGGAGCCCGTGGCAAAGATGAGGTGTTGGTTGATCCTCACCCATTGAGCGCTGATCGGCGAACGAGCGTCAATTTAATGGACGTGTCTGACGACGGTACGCTGATTGCCTACGCGATCCGGCAGGGCGGCGAAGACGAAGTGGAAATCCGCTTGATGAATGTCAACACGCGGCAACATCTGCCCGATCGCTTGCCCAAAGCTCGCTATTTCGGCCTGTCGTTGAAGTCGGACAACAGTGGGTTCTACTACTCGCGCTATAGCGCGGAAGGCTCGCGTGTCTATTATCATGCGCTGGGAACTGATCCGGCGAATGATCCGAAAATTTTCGGCGACGGTTACGGCCCTGACAAAATCATCGGCGCGGGGTTGTCGGAAAATGGCCGCTATCTCACCATCACTGTGTCACACGGTGCAGCAGGTGATAAAACCGAAGTGTATGTTCAGAACATTGCCAAGCAAACTCCTATTGTGCCAATCGTCAACGACCTGAATGCTCGATTCACCGGACGAGTGGCCGGCGACACGCTCTTTCTGCAAACCAACTGGCAAGCACCCAACGGACGACTGTTCGCCGTTGATCTGCAGAATCCAACGCGCGACCGCTGGCGTGAAATTGTCCCGACGAGCGATGCCGTGATGCAAGGCTTCACGCTGGCCGGCGGCAAGTTGTGCGTGAACTACTTGCAGAACGTCGTCTCGCGGGTGAAGGTCTTTGATCCCAACGGGCGGCATCAGCGCGACATCATACCGCCCGCGCTTGGTTCGATCAGCGGTGTGTTCGGTCGCTGGAGCAGCAATGAGGCGTTCTTCAGCTTCAATTCGTTTCACATTCCGACGACGATCTACCGATATGATATAGCTCGAGGCCAGCAATCTGTATGGGCGCGGCTTGACGTCCCGATCAAGAGCGAGCAGTTCGAGATTAAACAAGTCTGGTACGAATCAAAAGACAAAACGAAGGTGCCGATGTTCCTCGTGCATGCCAAAGGCCTCAAACGCGATGGATCGAATCCGACGTTGCTATACGCTTACGGCGGTTTCAATGTGAGTCTCACGCCGAGCTTTTCACCGCGCGCTGCTCTGTGGGTCGAGCGCGGTGGCGTCTATGCTGTCGCCAATTTGCGCGGCGGGGGCGAATTCGGCGAACAATGGCACCGGGCTGGCATGCGAGAGAAAAAGCAAAATGTCTTTGATGATTTCATCGCAGCAGCCGAGTGGCTCATCCAGAACGGGTATACCACGCCGGCCAAGCTGGCCATCTCCGGCGGAAGCAATGGTGGATTGTTGGTCGGCGCGGCGCTCACGCAACGGCCCGATCTGTTTCAAGCTGTCGTCTGTTCGGTGCCGCTGCTGGATATGATTCGCTACCATAAGTTTTTGGTCGCGCGCTTCTGGGTGTCAGAGTATGGCTCGTCGGAAAATCCTGATGAGTTCAAATACCTCTATGCTTACTCGCCCTATCATCAGGTCAAGCCCGGCACCAAGTATCCGGCTGTGTTGTTTATCACAGGCGATGCCGATACGCGCGTGGCGCCATTGCACGCACGCAAGATGACAGCGTTGCTTCAGTGGGCGACCGCTTCGGATAGACCCATCCTGCTTCACTATGACACGAAAGCCGGTCATGCCGGCGGCGTGCCGACCAGCAAGCAGATTGAGGACCTGACCGATGAATTAACGTTTTTATTCTGGCAACTGGGCGTGAATGCAACGCCATAAGAATCGAGGAGCACAACCATGAACAACGCTTTCCATCAGCGCTTGATCTATTGTTGTTGCTTGTTAGTTGTTGTCTGCCTCAGCGGATTGGATTTCACCATCTTGTCGGCAGAGCAGTCGAAGCTGCGCTCTGGGCCGATGGTCGGCTACGGCGAGATGACGGAAGTCATGCTCTGGGTGCAAACGACGCAGCCGGCAACAGTGCGATTCCGCTATTGGGATACGCAATCTCCTGAGCAGAAACAGATCACGCCGAGCGTGCGCACGTCAGAAGAGCGAGCCAACGTCGCTCATGTTCGTATTAGCGGCTTGAAGCCGGGACGAAAATTTGAATATGAACTGCTGATTGACGAGCAGGTCGTCAAGCGTCCTTATCGGTTGGCATTTCAGACGCAGCCGCTCTGGCAATGGCGCACCGAGCCGCCCGACTTCAGCGTAGCGATTGGCTCCTGCGCTTTTGTCAACGAGCCCGAATGGGACCGACCGGGCCCGCCCTACGGCAGCAATTACCAGATTTTCTTGACCATCGCTGAGAAGAAGCCGGACTTGATGATCTGGCTGGGCGACAACGTCTACTACCGCGAGGTGGATTGGAACACGATCGCCGGTATGCGCCATCGGTATTCACACACGCGAGCGCTGCCGGAGCTGCAGCCGCTGCTGGGCGCAACGCATCACTATGCCATCTGGGACGATCACGATTACGGGCCGAATAATTCTGACCGCAGCTACCGCATGAAGACGACGGCGCTCGATATCTTCCAGCTTTTCTGGGCCAATCCCAGCTACGGCACCGATGAGGCTAAAGGTATCTTCACGCGGTTTGAATGGGGCGACATCGAATTTTTCCTGCTCGACGATCGCTATCACCGCTCACCCGAATTGGCGCCCAAAGAGGAATCCACGATGCTGGGCAAGGCACAGCTTCAATGGTTGATGGACGGATTGCTCTCCAGCCGCGCCCCGTTCAAAGTGATCGCTTGTGGCAGTCAGATGCTCACGCCACGCGGCTCACGCGAAGCGTTTCGCCATTACACCGATTACGATCTGTTGTTGAACTATATTAAACAGCGGAAAATCCCTGGCGTGCTGTTTGTCTCTGGCGATGTGCATGCCACCGAATTGACCAAGCTCGAAAGCCCCGATTTCTACCCGCTCTATGATTACACCAGCTCGCCGCTGACCAGTGGCCTATTCCGTGGCGAGTCGAACAATCCAGCGCGTGTGCCCGGCACGTGGGTCAACGACGCGCACAATTTCGGCATGTTGCGGTTTAGCGGGCCGCGCCGTGATCGCCAGGTCACGCTCGAATGCTATGACTTTACTGGCAAGCTCCGCTGGTCACACCGCATCAAAGCCAGCGAGTTGAGATTGCCGGGGCGGCCTGAAGAAAATTAACATGATTGGGTTAGCGCCGAGCCGCGTGACTGATCTGCACGGACGGGCGCGGCGCGGCCTGAACAAAATGAAGATGGTCTCGTTATGGCTCAATTAAACGTCCAGATTGGTCAACCAGCCCCTGACTTTGAGTCCGTGGATGATCGTGGTCAGCCCATTCGACTGAAAGATTTCCGCGGTCAACATGTCGTGCTTTATTTCTACCCCAAAGACAACACGCCCGGCTGCTTGCTCGAAGCGCGCGCGTTCAACGCGAGCTTAGAAGAATTTACCAAGCGCAACACCGTGGTGCTTGGCGTCAGCACCGACGATGTCAGCTCGCACGAGCGGTTCCGCGATAACTGCGGTCTGCGATTTCGGTTGATTGCAGACTCCAAGAAGACCATTGCGCGCACGTATGGTGCATTGAGCGGACTTGCGGGCTTGTTAGGACTGGCGCAGCGGGTGACCGTACTGATTGACAAAGATGGCATCGTGCGTGCTGTATGGGATAAAGTCAGTCCACGTCATCATCCCGAAGAGGTGCTGGAAAAGATTGATGAATTGAAATTGGCTCGGTAGCGGCGCTGCAACGCTTATGCGGGGCGGCAACTCTTGTGCGGCGGTGCAACCCTTATGCGGCGGCACGACCGTGTGCTCCACCGTAACCCTTGTGCTGCGTCGCGCCGCGTTGATTGACATCCGCGTCATTTGCTTGTATGGTTGACGCGGTTTTGATTTGTGTTGAGAGATTCGTCAAAGCAACCGCGCTGTGTGGCTCGACATTCACTGACCTGCTGGGCGGTTCGCTGCGTATTTCAATAAGCCCAAGCCAAAACTGATTATTTAGGAGATTGTGTTTTTGCATGAAAGAAACAGGACGCGTCAAGTGGTTTAACCAAACCAAAGGCTATGGCTTCATCGAGCGCAAGTCAGGTGGAGACATCTTTGTTCACTACACAGCCATCCAGGCCGACGGCTTTCGTTCCCTGCAAGAAGGGGAGGAGGTCAGTTTCGAGGTAACGGAAGGCCCCAAAGGTTTACAAGCGTCGAACGTCTCTGTGAGACGCTAACGCACACCCCTCATTCCAAACCGGTGCTGGCGTGCCAGCTCTAGCTGATAAATCCAAGAATTGGGAATCCAAGGGGCTGTTGATAGCGTCTATGAGGACGCGGGAGAAACCATGAATACCTGGGAGCGCCCTTGCAAGCGCCCGAGGCGTTGAGCAACAGGGCGCCGGCTAGGGGCCTCCGCTCCCAAGGATTTTCCGAGGATTGCTCATGAGCGACGGCATGCCGCAACGCAGGAAAATTGCCTCGCCAATAGATGAAGGGTGTCACCGGATATTTGATCCGTTGGGACTTTTCATCCGTTGGCGGAGTATTTGCTAGGACTCGCCCATGTGCGACGGCACACCATGAACTTTGAAAATCCGGTCGCGTATGCCTCCGGCGTGCCGTGCTGTCAGTTCCATCAAGCGCGCAAGATGCCTGCGCGCCCAGCAAGTTGTGGACCTGGAGCCAGGCAATCACTACACGAGCTACCACGCGATCCTTCAGGCAACAGCCGGCGCAGCCATCGTGCGGCGAAGTGCATTGCGGGCACTGGAATCACAGCAGAGTGATTCGAGTGAAGAATTATAGGCGCAGCCATCGTGCAACGAAGTGGATTGCGGGCACAGCAGCCTGAGGGCGGTCGAATTGTTTCCCTGCTCGTACCGGCTCGTCGGTTAAAACCCGGCCAATATGAACTCACGCTTCGCGGCGTTAAGCCGGATGGAGAACTGGAAGACGTCGGCTTTTATTATCTCGATGTGACGGGGAAGTAACCGATCCAGTTTCTCTGTGAGGACGTGTCGTGCGCGCTGCTCAGATGAGGAGCCGAGCGCCCTGCTGCTTCGTCCTTCCACGCGCTGCTCAGATGAGGAGCCGAGCGCCCTCCTGCTTCATCTTTTCAAAACCAATCGCTCATACGCGTATCCTGCCGTCGGTCGAACCGGTGACCAACGCGAACAGAGGTGGAGGAACGGAGCCATGCCGTTTGCAGGAGTTGCTCGATCGCCTCTCCAGGCTTCATTGCAGACATTACGGATGACCTTCTGAACCGCTTCGGCTATACTGTGAATGTGATGAGACTGGGCCGACGAAAACTAGCCGGTTTGTTATTGGCGCTGGCGGTGATCGCACCGGCCGGGCTGTCGGCCTCGCCCAAAAAGAAACCGCTGCCGATCAACAAAGATCCTCTGATGATCGGCAGGCGGGACATCAACAAGAATCAGATCAACTTCTACTCAATCGAGAAAGAAATCGCGCTGGGTCGGCAGCTTGCCGCGGTCGTTGAACAGCAGCTTCCATTATTGAATGATCCGGTCATTGCTGAATACGTCAGCCGCATTGGGCAGAACATTGTGCTCAATTCTGACAGCAACTTTCCGTTTAACTTCAGAGTTGTTGCATCGGATGAAATCAATGCATTTGCGCTGCCGGGCGGATTCCTCTACATCAACCTCGGTGTGCTCAAGGCAGCCGACAGCGAAGCCGAGTTAGCCGGTGTGATAGCTCATGAAATTGCGCACGTAACGGCGCGACACGCGCTGGAGAACCTCTCTAAAAGCCAACTGCTTTCATTGAGCGCGTTGCCATTGATTTTCATTGGCGGGCCGCTTGGCGATCTTGGACGGATGGGCGCTGAGTTGGGACTGGCCGCCGTTTATTTCAAGTTCAGTCGCGGCGCAGAAAAGGAAGCTGATGAGCTGAGCGCGCAATATCTCTGGGCGTGTGGGTATGATCCTGAGAGTCTGGTCACATTTTTCGAGAAGTTGGCCGCGCGTGAGCGGCGGGTCAAGGTTTCAAAGTTGTTCCGCTCACATCCGACAACGCCTGATCGCATTAAGCATGTGCGCAAGTTGATTGCTCAGTTTCCTGAGCGAGAGACCTATGTTGTCAATACCCGCGAATTCGCTGCCATCAAGCGAGACCGACTCAGTGAGTTTGGCGCCGTCGCGCCTGACATCCCTCGCTCCGAAGGCCAACGACGACCGCCCGTGCTACGGCGGGGCACGACCCAGCCGGATCACGAACGCCCTACGTCCGAATCCCGCCCCGATACCACAGCGCCTGACGAGCATTCGATTGATCCGACAAGCAGGCAAGCGCAGGGCCGTCGGCCGCCGAGCATTGTTCGTCGCACCTCACCTGAGCCTGATGAGCACCCGACGATGCCAGACACGAGGCCAACGAGCGAGCACACCGACGGACGACAGCCGCCACGCATCGTGCGTCGCACGTCCCCTGAGGAACAAGGTGAACAAGCCTCATCTTCAGTCAACATCAATGATCAAGGACCATCGGCGTTGACACGCACGCCGCCGCGATTACGCCGACGCTTTTAACATCGTTGGCCAATTTCAACCAGCAACGCTCCGACAAACGTTGCCGTTGGCCACCGGCTGGCGTGATCGCGTCCTTGACAGCGTCGGCGACCCACATAGAATCAGGCGCTGATGATTCACAGAAAAGCATCGCATCGCTCTCCTGACTTCACTTGGCTAGCATTGGCCATCTGTTTGTTGATTATTTTCTGCACCCTCTTGCGTGCCGGTGTTCACGCCGGTCCGAGCGAGTTGCCTCAAGATCGCGGCATTAGCGGCTTATGGCAATCGCTCGAACGATTGCCGGTTGTTGCCAGCGCGCTGCACACCACGGCGCACCCCGATGATGAAGACACCGGATTGCTGGTATATCTGAGCCGACGCGTTCATGCGCGGACATCGTTGCTATCGGCCACGCGCGGCGAAGGCGGCCAGAGCATCATCGGACCGGAAACCGGTCCTGCTATGGGTCTGGTGCGGTCCGGCGAATTGCTTGCCTCGGCGCAATACTACGGCGTGGATGTCTTTTTCACACGCGCTTACGAATTTGGTTATTCGAAGACGGCTGAAGAAACGCTGGCCAAATGGGGCCGCGAAGAAACGCTGGCTGACTTCGTGCGAGTGATTCGTCAGACGCGCCCTGACGTCATCATCACGCGGTTCGATGGCTCACCTGTTGGGCACGGGCATCATCAAGCGGCGGGCTTGCTCACACGCGAAGCATTTCGCGCTGCGGCTGATCCATCGCGGTTTCCTGAACAGCTTGCAGCGGGGTTGCGCCCGTGGCAGGCCAAGAAGCTCTACTGGGGTGGTCGCGGCCTGTTCGGCCCACCGGCGGAAACGTGGAACGTGAAGATCAATATCGGCCAGTTCGACGCTGTGCTTGGCCAGACCTATCATGAGATGGGCATCGAAGGTCTCAGCAAACAGCGCTCGCAAGGCGTAGCCGCCATCATCCCACGACGTGGACCGCTGGAGGTGAGTTTCACTCGACTGGATAGCGTCATTCAAACGCCGGAGAAAGAATCCGGCTTGTACGACGGCATTGATACAACCATCACCGGCATCGCTTCGCGCATCGGCGCTGAGGCAGACAGCGTGCCGGAGCTGACAACGGCGCTCGGTGAAATTCAACGTCATGCTTTAGCCGCCCTTGCTGCTTTTGCGCCGCGTCAGCCGGAAGCTGCGGCGCGGCCTGTGCTCGCTGGACTCAAGCGGCTCCGCCAATTGATCAGCGCGGTTGAAATTACTCCTCTCAAGGATGAAACCAAGCACGAGCTGCTGTTCCTACTGCGTCGTAAAGAGCAAGATTTTGCCGACGCGGCGCGGCGCGCGTTGCAGCTTGAATTTGATGTGCGCGCCAGCGATGATACGGTCATTCCGGGGCAACAATTCACTGTCACGGCGCAGGTCTACAATCATGGCCGCGAGGCAGTGGAACCGACAGCGTTGAATCTTTCCGCGCCCAGCGGCTGGCAGGTTGCGCTTACAAAAGGCCAGTTGAAGCGGCTCTCAGCCGGCGAGCATGTCTCTTTAGAATTCAAGGTGACGGTGGCCGCCGATGCGCCTTACACACAACCTTACTGGTATTTGAACGCGGAGACGGACAACCGATACGAGTTGCGATCAGAGCAGTGGCAGACATGGCCATTTGAGCCGCCGGTGGTTGTCGGTCGCCTAACGTGTCGCGTGCATGATACGACGTTTGATCTCTCGGCGCCTATCCGCGCGCCGGAACTAGACCGGTTGCAGGGCGTGTTGTGGCGCGATGTGCAAGTAGTGCCGGCGGTCTCAGTCAAGCTCACGCCAACGCTGGCCATTGTTCCGCTCTCGCCGAAACCGCAGGAGCGCCAGTGGCGCGTGACTGTGGTGAACCATGCGCCGAGCCAGGTGGAAGGGACTGTCCAGTTGCATGCGCCTTCGGGGTGGCGCGTGACGCCGCCGGCTCTGCCATTTCGTTGCGCCCGTCAGAAGGAATCTGCCACCCTGGCCTTTCGCGTCACGATTCCTGCTGGGCACGAGCCGCAGCAAACTTCTCTCAAGGCAGTCGCGCGCGTGAACGGGCAAGCATATAGCTCATGGTACCAAGCGATTTCCTATCCCGACATTTGGACACGTCATCTATATCACCCGGCTGAATGTCGCGTGCGCATCTTCGATATC
This sequence comes from Blastocatellia bacterium, assembly GCA_025054955.1. Lineage (NCBI taxonomy): Bacteria > Pseudomonadati > Acidobacteriota > Blastocatellia > Blastocatellia bacterium. The sequence continues at coordinate 12,720 of JANWZE010000053.1, forward strand.
AAGGTCGCGCCGAACCTGACGGTGGGTTATATTCCCGGTCCGCAGGATGAAATTCCTGAAGCGCTCCGACAACTGGGCGTCACGGTTCGTCTGCTCGAGGCAGACGAGTTGGCCTTCGGCGATTTGCAGCAGTTCGATTGCATCATCGCCGGCGTGCGCGCTTATGAGTTCCGAAACGATTTGACCCAGCACAATCAACGTCTGCTCGACTATGTCAGAGAGGGCGGCGTCTTCATCGTTCAGTACAACACGTCGCGCGCGTGGGACCCTGGGCAATATGCGCCCTATCCGGCGAAGATGGTAGGAAACGAGCGGATCACGGTGGAAGAATCGCCGGTTGAAATCCTGGCGCCGGAGCATCCCGTGTTCAATCGTCCGAACAAAATCACGACGGCCGATTTCGACGGCTGGGTTCAGGAGCGCGGATTGTATTTCTGGACGCAGTGGGACGAGCGGTATCGCTCTTTGCTGGCCGGGCATGATCCGGGCGAGTCGCCGCAGAAAGGTGGTTGGCTTGAAGCGACGTATGGCAAAGGCCTATACGTCTACACGGCCTATGCGTGGTTCAGGCAATTGCCAGCCGGCGTGCCGGGTGCCTATCGCTTGTTTGCCAACTTAATCAGCCTGCCCAAAACTCGCTCCTAAAGCGATTTTTGTTCTTCGCCATTAGAGCAATTTTCAATTGCCTTTGCCCTGGGAATCGCTCCTCTGCCACAGCACGCCACGACGGATGACAAGCAAGCACAGATTGACAGGATCAACTGATTTGAATCTGTTGAGCAGGTAATCTGAAGCGTGTGCATAAATGGCAAGCTGGATCATGCGCTGGCCGCGGAGCGGCCAGAGTGACTGTAGCCGTGCACTTCAGTGCACGGTGGGCGTGTCATCACGGGTTGTTCGTCGCGTCAGCGACGGGTGAATGGGTGAATGAGCGCCGTTCAAGCGTCGCTCGTGCGACAGGGTGTGATCGCTGCTATGCTGTTGCCGGCTTTGAAAAACCTGAATTGACTGCGCCGCCTGCGCGGGCGGATTTATGCTCCGCTTCAGTTCATCCTTGGACGTGACCAGTGGTCATTCACATGAGTTTGGAAGAGGTGTAAAATGCGGGTGTAGTTGAAAGCTCAGGCAAGATTTGCAGGCATTGGAAGCCATGAAAAATGGTTGAGAACGATATGTTTGATGGTGCTTTCCCTACTCTTGATCATGTCACCCACATACATCGCCACCGCCCAACCATACACCTCCTCTTACGCACGGTATGGCGACTATGATTGTCTAGCGGCATGGTGTTGGGACAGTAGAGGCGGGCAATGGGTGATGGTTGGTGTTTGGTGGGTGCAAGATCTTCAATGAGGTTAACTGCTTCTGACCTTCACAACGAAAGGTTGAGTTTGAAAAAGGAGGCACGTATGAGAACAACTAGAAACAGCAGATTATCATGGTTTCTCATCGGATTGACCACAGTCGGCTGGAGTTTCCTTCTCGGCGACTTCTCTCTGGCGAAAGGACAATCTGGCAATCCTCTGCAGGCCACCGTCCGCCAAGGAACCGTTGTGGTTCGGCACGTCGGCTCCAAACCGGTGGTTGCGTTTAATGGCGTCTTTACCTACCGAAGCCCGAAAGGGCATGTGGCCACTCCTACATTTACCCATTCATTCCTCGGCACGTGGTTCGAGGGGCGAGGCAGCTTCCGACCCGGACAAGAGGTGAGGTTTCCGCCCATTTCTCCTCCCGATGACTCAAGTCTGACTTACGAGTACTTGGACGCGGCAGTGACCGGCGTGCTGTTTGCTGATGGAACCACGTGGGGAAGTACAGGGGACTCTTTACGTCGGAGTATGTTGGCCAGAGCCGGAGCCATCTGCGCAAAATTGAATGATATTCTGAATGTGATTAAGGATAATTCGCTCGAAGAAGTTGAGCAGCTTTTGCGGGGTCCAGGCCCTATCATTCAAGGGCAAGAACTAGGAGAATGGCTGCATCGGGTGCTCCGAAAAGAGTTGCTAAATCAGAATGGAGAAATCTATCCCGATGCTCTCAACCGACTCAGGCGGATGATCACGCACCTGGAAGGGATGATTGACCGGTAGCGCAGTGCCTGAGCAACGGTGCGGCGGATTCGCAGGTTCGGTCGTGAGCCTGCGAATGAAGCTACCGCGATGAGCCGCTGGCGCGGGGGCCATCGTCACCGGTGGGACTGGGCTTGAAAGGTGTCTACGTAATGACAATGGCATCACAGTGGCGATCAGGAATCCGTTAGGAGTTGAGAGCCGCGCATTGCTAGATGAGCGAAACCAGGTCCAGAAGCTCTATCGAAATGGTGCGGTTCAGGCGGAGATGAGCTATCATAGCGACGGCCGACTCCGTTCGCTAATCAGGTATGATGGTATAACACCTCAGCTTATGAGCTATACATACGATGAGCTGGGGCGACTGGTGGAGATCCGAAGTGCGGATGATCAAGTAGTGCTGCCGGATGCCGTTGTGCAAAGCACGATGCATCGCGTTCGGACCACGGGGCTCGGGGACTCAACCTATGATAAGGAAGATGACCTTCGATGCTCCATCAAATGTGATATTCATTCCGGCAGAGTATTGGGCGGTCAATTGCTGTATAATATGCTCATTGCCTTTCGATCCTTTCTGTAGCTGTGAACTGGGAGGTAGCTGCCCCGAAGGCTGTAGCAGGCAGTGTGGCGTAGAGCCAGAGGTAAGTAGGGGCAAGAGATGCAGTGATTCTTGCTTTATCCGTGACAATTGTCATTGGGTCCAGTGCCTGGTCACTGCGTTTTCATGTGGCGGAGTCAATAATCCTTTTAACGACCACTGTGATGATTACCTTCCTTGTATCGAACTCCCTTGACTAATATGCTTCGATAGCGAGTAGGAGGAGTATATGATAAACATGCACGTTGAATCGAGAACAATGTTAAAATGGGCCTTGGTGTTGGTCCTCATCGGAGTTGCGGTATTTATGGGTCACTTGATCCATTCGCGGATGAGAGCCCAAGAAGTGCGCGCCGGCGGTCCCATTCCTTACACTGTCATACTAAGGGAAACCCTCTACTACCCTAATGGCACTAGCACAGTAGCGGGAGAGTACACTCAGGCTGTCCGTTCGGATGGATCATTTGTTTGGCGATACGCGGAGATAGGAGGCCATGCTCTGAGGGAGCGAGGTATCCAATTTGCCTCCGGCGTCGAGGTCACCATAGATGAGATCGGGAATACCAAGAGCACACAAATGATCCGTACGAATCTGGCCCGCATGCAGAGGGACCCAAGCTCGAAGTGTGTTAACTCGTTTGCTGGAGAACCTTTCATGTCACCGCCGGAGGTTTTCAGCGGTGAAGAGACAGTGGCAGGATATCGGACAGTGAAGCTTGCACAGGGTGTTGCCACGGGGTGGTACGCTGTGGATTGCGGCTGCGCCATGGTGAAATCCAGACATGATTGGGGTGGCGGGAGCGTCACGGAAAAGAATCTGGTGGCGCTCATTCCTGGAGAACCCGACGCGGCGCTATTCGATGTGCCTGCAACCGCCAAAGAAGTGCCTCCATCGGAAAGGATTCTGGGCTCCGCTAAGAAGCGCATTAGGCCCGGCCCGGATGCTGAGGAGAGGCTTCGGCGGCTCGCCGAGCAACTTCGCGTATACGACGAGTACTATTACAAGCATCGTCCGAAGCAGTAGACTGTAGATGCTCAATCAGGTGACGCAGCTTCGCCCAGGCTGAAGCACCTGTTCAATCGGCCGATTGAAGTAGCCACCCCGGAGGGAAGCGACTTCGACATAGGTATCGTGACGGCGAGCCGGACATACGGTTGCAGATGGATCATCACACAGGGCGAGCCTTGTCAGAGCGAATCAGCAGAGGTCTGGCCTTGTGGTGGAATCCCTTAGGAATGGTTTGACGGAAGCTCAGGTTTGCTCTAACTTGGGACGACAAGGAGAAGCGTTATGAAGAAGAAGACGAAACTTTTGGCTGGAATGATAGCGGCCGTTGTGGCGGCCATGAGCCAAGCTCCAAGAGGATGATGATGACCAGCCAGCCAGCGTGTCGGACCTGCCAGCGTTGTGCCTTTTGCCTGTTGGCCGACGATGCCTGGAATAGCCTGGAGCGGCACGCGCCCTTGCGGACGGTTCGTCCAGCAGTGGTTCTGTTTCGGCAAGGGGAGCAGCCAGCGGGGGTTCATCTCATCTGTGGTGGACGGCTGAAGCAGTGGTGTTTGGATGAGCAAGGTCGGTGGTTTCTGTGGCGATACATAGAAGTGGGGGAGGTGCTAGGGGCCATTACGTTGATGCGTGGCAAGCCGTATCCCACGACGGTGGAAACGGCTGAGACCTGCTTGATCCGGTATCTGGGCAAAGAATTATTTTTCCGGATACTCCAGGATCACCGAGAGATTGAGCGCCAACTGTTGCTGCAGACCGGCGCCAGGCTCTATGACACGGTGGAACTGCTTCGGGGCTTTGCGCTCAGTCGCTCGGCGTTGGGACGCCTAGCGTTGTTGCTATACCGGTTGTGGGCTGAGCGGCAAGGGTCCTGGGCTAGCGGCGAACCGGTGCGGATTGACCTGAGTCGGGAAGAGCTGGCCGAGCGCATCGGGGTGGAGAGCGTGGAGACGGTGTCGCGGCTGCTGGGCAAGCTGGCTGAGGCCGGGCTGATCGCACGCGAGCGAGGGGTCACCATCATTCTTGAGCCAGAGCGGTTGAAGTTGGTCGAGTAGGCTCCTCGTTTGCCGACGTCGTAGTCGGTACTCATGCGCCCAGTCTACGTTCTTCACGAAGCCCTCAAAGACTCATTCAGAAGTTCCACTTCGTGGCCTCGCTCATTCTTTACTCTGCTATGCATTCACGGTGATTTTGGAAGCAGATGTTGACGCTGGCCGTCACGCTGACAAGAAACGATGTTCATCTACCTGCCCATAAGCATGAAGGGGGTTGAATCAGTCACAGGATCAGTGTTGGTTCATTGCCGGCAGCAGCGCGGTGCGCCTTCGTTTTCATGACCGATGGTGGGGTCACAGGATCAGTGTTGATTTAATTGCTCATATCGGTGCGGGGCGTGGGGGCAGGGTGATTGGAACAGCCCGCTCACCCATGCCCATCCGAATTGGAGCGACTTTCAATTGTCTTTAGCCTGGCAAGCCCGCCTCTTGCGGGCTCATGCAACGCTGCAAGCGTGCAGCTTCCCAGGGTAGACTTATTCGCAAACCGCTCTAGTTTACTTCGCCGGTCACCGGAATCTTGAATTCGCTAAATTCCTTGTCATTGGTGCGCACAATGACCATGCCGTTGAACGCCCCCTTGGGCAGCTTATCTCTGGCCACCGTGATTCTGACACTGTAGGGCAAGTTACTCTGGGCGGGATTGATCACTTCCGTTTGAATGAACGGCAAGGTGGATTGTGCGCCGGTAACTTTGAATCCTTGATCGCGACTCTGGACCGTGATCGTGCGGTTCAGCAACATCGCGCCACGTGGATTTTTATCGAGCGATTCCAGGTTGATTCGTCCATAAACCAATCGTTCCGGCGAGACCTCAACCCGCGCTGCAATGTGCACCATCACGGGGATGCTCACCTTCTCTTGTTTCTTATTGTCGGTTGTCACCGTGACAGAGGTGCTATACCGGCCGGGTGCATCCGTCTTGTTCAGTTTGGCGATCAGATCATAGCGCCGGCCGTTTTCCACTGTTTTTAGTTCAGCCGTGAACTCCGGGTTTTGCGATTCCACTGCCAGGATTTTCAATGGCTGCTTGTCGTTGTTGATTAACGTGACTTTGCCCTGAGCAGGTTGTCCCTTGTCCACCTCAAGGGAGATGTAAGCGGCGGGTTGAATGTCAATCACCGGTTTGACGTTGGCTTTGATGGTGAGCGTCACATTGGGATTGATCGGGTCGTTGGACGTGACAGTCGCTGTTTTTTGAATTTCACCGCGAAAGCTTTCCGTTTTCACCGTCAGTGTCACAGTGCCTTCCTGCCCAGGTGGGATCGTCTTGGTGAAGTCAGAGACGGTGCAGCCACAGCTTGGGTTGACGGATTGAATGGTCAAGTCCGTTTTGCCGGTGTTCTTCACCTTAAATTTATGGACGACCTCGTGGCCGGCCTCTACCGTGCCAGCGTCATAGATTGTCTCAGAGAATGTTGCCCTGGGGCCGTTGGCCGGATCAGTTTGCTGGGGCGTCGCGTTGGTCGTTCCTGTAAACGGGTTGGAGATCAGCGAGTCTGCCGACGCCACCTCTGCGGTTTGCTCGGTCGTTGTCAGTGGTGCAGCGGTTGATGATGGATCAGCCGTGCCGCCGCTCTGTGCACCGGGCTGCCCTTGTCCTTGCGTGCGTGAACAGCCCGATAATGTCACAAGCCCCGTCATCAGCAGCAGCGCCAATACCACGGCCAACCGATTCTGGTGAACTAGTCTCATATCTTTGCCTCCCTAGAGTCATTCATCGTCGTGAACGCGCATATTGTAGCGAACCTGTCAATTTTTTGCAGCCTATTTTTTCTGCCTTGTCACAAATGGCGAGCTGTTGAGTCTCCCGGCGGCCAAGCCGGCGGGGATTGGAACATCTTCATGGACATTGTCACAAAAAGCGAGCTGTCGGCGCTTCCTGCCCACGCCGCTCATGAGCTAGAAACTGGATGCGAGCATGCTATAATCGCGGCTCGTTATCGAAAACGATGCGCATCAACCTGGGAACCAACGGTGAATACATCGAGGTCACACACACGCGGCCAACGGAGCCGCATTCAGTCACGGCTATCTTTCTGCATGGGTTCATGTCCACGCAAGCGGGCGAAAAAGCTGGCTACTTCCGAGACGTGTTGTTATCGCGCGGAGTCGCGTATATCACCTTCGATTTCCGCGGCCACGGCCAATCCAGTGGAACCATGCGCCAATTGACCGGCACGCGCCTGCTGGAAGATTGCCACGCGGTCATTGAACAGTGTTGTCCGAGCACTCATCGCATCGTGCTCATCGGTTCGAGCATGGGCGGCTGGGTGGCCAGTTGGTATGCAGCTCAGCATCCTGAACGGATCACTGCCGCTATGTTGATTGCTCCTTCATTTGATTTTGGACGGGGATTCCTCGACAACCTCAATGCAGAACAACAGCGGCGTTGGGCGGAAGAAGGCGTGTGGCGCTTCGTGAATGAATATGGCGCTGCTGAGTTGGGATACGAGTTGATCCAAGATATGACTCGGTATCCGCTGACTGCGCTCTATCAACGCTATTGCACGCCGACGCTGATTTGTCATGGCCTCTGTGACGATGTGGTGGATTACCGGCAGAGTTTGGAATTTCAACGTCAGACTGCCGCCGCCGATGTGGATGTCCTATTGCTCAAGCAGGGCGATCATCGTTTAACAGCGCACAAGCAAGAATTGGCCGAATGGTTGCTGATTTATTGGCAGAACCGGTGGGCCGGTCTTGCCGCTCGATGAACGCGAGAGCGGGACAGCTCAAGCCGACACGCTCATTGACCAACCATTTCGATCACGGCATCCGAATTGAGCGCCACAATCAGGGACGACCTGCTGCGACAGGTTCACTGGCCAACCATTTCGATCACGGCGCCGCCATCGGTGCTGATTTGTTCTAATGGTCGGCCCTGACGACTCAGATAAAGCGTCGCTCGCGCAAGACTGTTATTGGCGACTTCAAACGTTCCTGAGCAATCGGTTTTCAAATAGGGCAAGCGATGGATGCCGGGACCGCTGCCGTCCACAATAGCGATCAGCGAGGCGCCCTCGGCGTTGGAGCAGGCAAACATCCATTGCAGATGTTCGCGGTCACGGCTGATGGTTTCAATCCCCTCAAACGTGTAGCGCATTCCTTCGTGCCACAGGAGCGCTTTACGGAATTGCAATCCCAATGGGATTTCGTATTCGAGCGCTTCAAATGTGCTGATTCGACCGGTCGAATCGAAAGCCAGACAATGCGTCCAGTTCCACAGATGGCGATGACGAAAGCCACAATTATGACCCTGCAATCCGTAACCGAGCGGCTCGCCGCGAAAGCTCTGATCATCCAACGTCACTTCGCCAGAGAAGACGGCATCCGAATGTGGCGTGCGCGAGAATCCAATCCAACCGACTTCAGTCATCGAAGCGCCGAACGTCGAATCATAGCGTAGCTGCCAGCTCACCGTGTGCCCATCCACACAGACGCGCCCCTTGCAAGACCGCTCATCAATCATGTTGTCGTCGTTGATACGCAGTTGCAACGGCTGACTCGGCTCACTGAGCGAAAGCTGCGTTTGTGAAAATCCTTGAATGAAACTTTGCGGACGACCCTGGCGTGGAAACCACGTGGCCCACACTTGCGCGGGCATGCCCAATGGATTGCCTGCGCACCCACCGCCAGCAGGCCGCCCCAGATTCATAAGCAAATAACGGAACCACCACGCGCCGCTGCCATCGGCCAGCATGAACCGTAGGAACCAGACTTCATATCGCCGCCGGGTGGACAACGTCGAATAGATCGAATTGAGTGATTGTTGTTTCATACGATTTCTGATTCAATGCCCATGGCTTGATCTACAGGCCGTGAGACAATCCGGTGCACACGTTCGACCAGCGCGTCAATCTCGTGTTTGGTCATCCCGGTCGTTTCGATGGTGTCGTGTATGTAGACGACGATCTTGGAGGGGTAGAGCATCCAACTGCCTTTGCGATTGAACTCATAGGAGCCGACGATGCTCATCGGCACAATTGGGTAGCCGGTCTGTTGCGCCAGGATGAATGCCCCTTTCTTAAACGGGCCAACGCGGCCATCGGTCGTGCGCGTGCCTTCGGCAAATACGATCAGGCTGACGCCATTGTCCAATGCTGCTTGCGCTTGCCGGATCATCTTCTTCAGCCCTGCTGGGCTGCTATCTTTGGGCACAGGCACATTGCCGAATCGTTTCATCATCCAGCCGTAGGCCGGAATCTTGAAGTGAGACTCTAGCTCCAGGCCGCGCACGAATTGCGGAATCGCCGAATAAATCACGAAGGCGTCAAACAAATTGACGTGATTACAAATGAAGAGACTCGTGCGCGTGCGATCAAAGCCGGGCGCATATTTCACTTCAAATCCCACACCGGCGACGCGCAGGATATTGCGAAAGAACCAGCGTTGCGGGCGATCATTTTTTCGCGGATCAACGAAAATTCCTAAGATCACCAACAGGGTGCAAATCGGGAAGAAATGCACGATGCTGGCGATCCACAAGAGCAGGCTGCGGACGATCAGGTAGAGTTGCCGGAGACACGAAGCCGTGCCTGTGCTGCGTTGGTCGAGTTTGTTCATGCGACCACGTTGAGGACCGATGGCAACACCTCCAGAGATTGACAATGTACGCGGAGCACTTCGCCATCAATCATGATGTTGACCGGTTGATCCATGTAGAAATCAACGCGGCGCGCGGGGCGATGCCACAGCGCCGGATGGTTGATATGCGAGCCGTCGTACATGTTGGCGAAATTCAGCAAAAAGCCGAGCCGCCCCACAGCCCAGCAGACGATCTCCACCAGCCCATCGCTGACGTTAGCATGTGGAGCCAGCCGCATCGTGCCGGCGGTGTACTGGCTGTTGTTGAAGATCAGCAGGGCTGTTTTCGTCTGATCCATCTCGGAGGCGCCGTCAATGCGCATTGGATAGACCACGCGCTTGAACCGCGCCATACAAAGTATCACCGCCAGCCCATAGCCCATGAAGCTCATCCACTTGAAATAACGGTTGGTGAGCGCGCAAACATCGGCGACAAAACCCAAGCTCAGAATGTTGATGTAGTAGACAACGCCCTCCCGATGCGTCAATTTGATGACATCGCACGGGCGTGAACGGCCGCTCAAGAGCGATTCCATCGCGTAGTCTAAGCCACGCTGACTGAAGTCACGCAAAAACGAATTGCCCGTGCCGAGCGGCAGAAACCCAAGAGTTGGCGGCTCGCCATCAAGCGCTTCGGGGAACAGGCCGTTGACGATCTCGTAGGCTGTGCCATCGCCGCCGACAGCAATGAAGCGACGATACCCACACCGATACGCCTCGCGCGCTAACGCCACAGCGTGCCCGGCATGCGTTGTCTGAGCAACGTCAATCTGCAGTCCAGCAGCCCGCAGACGCGCTAGCGCCGGCGCAAACAGCTTGCCGCAACGTCCATGTCCGGCAGCCGGGTTGACAATGGCAAGAAATGAATCTGTCACAGTGGTACAATGGCCGTTCGATCCACTCGGCTTCGTATCTGTTCGGCCAGCACGCCGCGTTTGATTTTGAGCGAAGCCGTGCGCGGGAAATCATCCGGCCAGATCAGATAACCGCCGACGCGCTTGAAATCAAGCAAGCGCCGATTGCGCGCCACCAGGTCGGCCTGTAGCGCATCATTCCAGCTCTGACCCGGCTCCAGATGCACGACAATCACCAGTTGCTCGCCGGTCATTGCGTGCTGAGGCCAGATGTAATTGGCGGCAAAGACGCAAAATTCTTTGACCGGCAGCCCTTCAAACGCTGCTTCGACATCTTCGGGATACACGTTCTTGCCGCCTTCCGTCACAATCATGTTTTTCTTGCGACCGACCAGTTGCAAGTGACCCATCGCGTCAATGCGACCCAGATCGCCGGTCATCAACCAACCGTCAACGATCGTTTCAGCGGTCAATTCCGGATCGTCCAGATAGTGCGACATAATGGCCTTGCTGCGTGTGGCCACTTCGCCGATGCCATCGGCATCCGGATTGACGATTTTGATTTCAATGCCAGGTAGCGGTTTGCCAACGGTATCAGCCCGAAACGGCTTCAGATCATTGACCGTGATGGCCGTGCACGCTTCGGTCAATCCGTAACCGTTGGCCACCGGAATGCCGAGGTCATAGAAAAATTGCAGCGTCGCCGGTTCGCTGAATGCGCCGCCCACGATGATCGTCTGTAACTCGCCGCCAAATGCCCGATGGATTTGCGGCAACAAACGACGGCTCAAAGCCAGATTGGGGCGCCGGCGCGTCAGCGCCCGATTGATCGCAATTAGGAGGTTCAATATAGTTCGGCGCCACGGCGAGAGCTGCTCAAATCGGGCGCGTAGCCCTTTTTCCAGATTCTTCAGCACCATCGGCACCACACTCACGTAGGTGATCTTGTATCGGGTGAAGGCCTCGCGCACGTATTCTGGCCGTAACGTTCTCAGATGCACCACCGTCGCCCCGCAGATGAACGGGCCGATGAACCCGACCATGAAGTCAATCGCGTGATTGGTTGGCAAAATGCTCAAGTATCGCACGCCCGGCCAGAACGGATACCACGAGGTTAGCGCTATGCATTGCTCCAGGTAGTTCTCATGTGTCATCACGCATCCTTTAGGCCGTCCGCCTGTGCCTGAGGAGTAAACGATACAGGCTGTATCGCTGCGACGTCGCGGCACAAAGGCCGGCTCCCCTTCGACGCGACACTCTTCCCAGCGTCGCGCGCCGGCCAGTTCAGCATCGGGCGGGGCTTCTGTCACCAGCACAGCCTTCACGTCCAAGTCCTGGAATCCTTCAGTCTGCATCATCGCGCGCCACAGGTAGTATTCAATGATCAGCAGCTCCGCTTTGCAGTGAGCGAGCAGTTGAAGATGCTCGCGGCTGGTCAACTTGTAATCGAGCGGCACAAGCACGCCACCACGATAGAAGATGGCGTAAGCTGACATCAAATACTTCGACTGGTTGGTCATGATGATGGCAGCGCGGTTGCCCTCGCCAAATTCGATCTCTTGCAAGAATCTGGCCAGTGGCAGCGCCGCTTGCTTAAATTGCTGATATGTCCACCGGCCGTTTTCTCGGTCGCGGTCTGCTTCGATTAGACACAATTGATCCGACCATCGCTCCAGCGCATCACGCAATGCCTCCCCCAATGATTGATATTGACGCAAGTCGAGCATCAGAGTCGTGTGTGAATGCGTTCAGCTAACGCGCGAAAATCGCTGACCCCTTGCAGCTCGTAATCGGGCAGTTCGATATGAAAGTGATGTTCCAAGCGCGTCAACAGCTCCAACGCTTGAAGGCTGTCAATGCCCAGCACGGCAAACATGTCATCTTCAGGCCGAAGCTGATGGCGCGGCACATTGAAATGAGTGGCGGCCAGCGTCAAGACCTCATCTGTTATTTGTTCGAGTGTGCGCATACAGCAATGCTCCAATGTGACGACCTTGCCGGAACTGGATATGGTCTCAACACCTCTTTTTCCTGTGTCGGCGCGGCAGCTAGCCTATATTGGCGCTGGCTCGCTGCCGCTGGCGAAGATACCGGCCAAGGACGCCACTCCACGGCGGAATAACAATGGAGACCGCGCCATACGCTTGCGCCTGACAGGCCAAGCGAATGATCGGCTTCTCCTCATCTGTGTCAATATAGCCAAACTCCTTCATCCGCTGCCGTTCAAATGAACTGACCGGCGAGAGCTTCTCAGCGCCACCCAGCACGCCTACCCAGCACGTGCCACATGAGCCGGCGCGACATTGCACCGGAATCGGTCCTTCATTGATGATGCACCGAGAATCGCGCAGGTGATAGGGACGCTTATCATGAGCCGCCGCTGTCGTCAGGTGTTGTGAATTGATGAGCTTGAACGTCGCATGCGGATCATTTTCATCAAACGTGATCGTCCAAACTTTGTCCGGATATTTGAACCAGGCCAGCCATCCTTGCCGATCATCCCGCGCACGGCAAGCCAGCACTTGCTGGGGCGAGCGAGCCGCAACGTGCTGGGGCAGCCTGATCGCCCCATCGGCTTGCATGAAGGCGCTCAGCCCAACTTGTTGCACCGTCATAAAACCAACGGCGGTGATCCCAATGAACAAAGAGAAGGGCTGGTTCAGCTCGTTGCTAACCTGCTGGGCGACGTGCTTAATCTGCTCGGTCAGCGTTTGGCCTGACAGCACGCTGCTCGAGTTTGCGTGCGCAATGATCGCTTGTTTCACCTGGGGCCAGTAACGATGACCGTAAAGAAAGGCGTGCGACGAATCAATTTGATCTGTCAATCGGTAGCGCCCTTGCAAGACGAGTTTGTTGGCCAACGCTGCCGGATCGTCTGATTGCTGGAGCGCACGAGCCAAAGCCAATGGATAAAAATGGAACCAGATGCGCGTGGCTGTTTGATCAACTTCGTGTATCAACGGCAGAAGCGAATCCATCACCTCGGCCCATGCCTCATCATCATGTTGATTCAAGAACGTTTCAAACAGAACTCCGCTGCTTGTACTCATATCCCTTTACCACATGACCTGCGTTTTTGTTTTGGAAGCGAAACAGCGTGTTTTAGCAAGGTTGACGTGCGGTTTCATGCTTCATGTCTGAGATGAACAAGCGTGTCAAATTACAAAGCAAGTACCGGTTTGTCAATGGTGACGTGGGCAGCAATAGCAAGCCGTCACTAACGCATTGCTGTGGGCAACAGCGCACCGGCAAGAATGGGAATAGCCATAGAATCACCCATCTGCTACCAGGTACACCGTGAAAGATGAACATGAAGCTGCTGAAGCCATGGCGACCCCTGTGAGTCTTCTTATTCTCTGTGCTCCTCGCGCCCTTGCGGCTCTCATCAGGGGAATCACTCATGTGCTATCGCGCGCCTCGAAGGATGAAAATGGTTATTTTCAGGGACGCATGCGTTTTGGAGTGCGGCGGCAAGCCCGCAGGGCGCGACGCCGCTTTGGCCTGCTGCGTTGTGTTGGGACGGAAAGCGCCGTCGCCGCTTCGCTCTGCCGGCGCACTCCAAGATAAAGTCAGGAATCGCCCATGAGCTCCGCGCTGGCCACGAAGCATGAAAATGGTTATTTTCAAGGAAGGTCTCATCGGGTGAGTCCGAGGTGCTGACGCCACCCGAGAATAATCCCGAATACCCAAACAGGGTCCATGCCTATTAGGCCGGCAGAAAGATCGAGGCGTCAGGCCAGTTCACATTGTTTGGAGAAGTCTGAAGAATGCTTCCTCATCAGCGATTCTCCCCACTGCTTGCAGGCCTGACAGCGCGCGATGGGCCCAAGACTTATGGTTTAACTTCCACGCCGCGCCAGAAAGCGACGTAATGAGCAATCTCCTGCGCAGCCTCTTTCGGTTCGGGATAGTACCACGCCGCGTCCTTATTGACGTGCTCGCCAACCACCACGTCGTAGTAACTGGCCACACCTTTCCACGAACAGACAGTATGAGTGTCGCTGTGTCGCAGGTAGGCCATGTTGACGGAATCCGGCGGAAAATAGTGGTTCCCTTCGACGATGCGCGTCTCGTCGCTTTCAGCCAGGACGACTCCTTGCCAGATTGCTTTCATGATCCTCCTCCCCTGCTAGGCAGTGAGCTCCGCCAAGTCGTTCAGCACTTCCTCGGCGTGCGTTTCTGGTTTGACGTTCTCATAGATTTTGGCGATCTTGCCCTTCGGGTTGATCAGGAACGACGTGCGATGCGTGCCCATGACTTCCCGTCCCATAAATTTTTTCTTGCCATACACGCCGTACTCATGAACCAGTTTCTTCTCAGCGTCAGCCAGAAGCGTGAAGGGCAGATGATATTTCTCAGCGAACTTGCTGTGGCTCTTGACCGAATCCGTGCTGACACCAAAAACCTTGACGTTCAGTTGCTCAAAGCGCGGAAACTGATCGCGTATGGCGCAGGCTTCTTTGGTGCAGCCGGGTGTATCGTCTTTGGGATAGAAGTAGAGCAGCACCCATTGTCCCCGATAGTCCGACAGGGTGTGCATGGTTCCATGTTGATCGGGCAAACGAAAATTAGGAGCTTTATCACCGATGTTCAGTTTCATAGGCGCATGAGCATATCCTGAAGATTGACTTCTTGCCAAGAGTTGTGTACATCTGACCGGCAAGCCGTAGGTAAAAGCCAAATACATTCGGAGGAATTGCCCATGAGCTTACGCACGCCACAAAGGATGCAAACCGGGGAGCGCGCCTGCGCGCGTGCCTATGTGGCCTTCAAAAGCACGCACGATGCGTGCGCTCCCAGTCTATTTTCAGGACGAGACGAAACGAAGACAGGAGGCAACTGGCATCGCCCCGGCAGTCTCCGTGCCTGGACGCGCCGGTGGGTAGCAATCAGCCTCATCGTCTCAGTTGTCGGATGGGTCTTGCCAACTTACGCGCAGCCCGAAGCCAAGTCTGCCTCACTCGATGTCCGCCTTTACAAGGCGCTGCAATGGCGGAGCATCGGCCCATATCGCGGCGGGCGCTCGGTTGCTGTTGCCGGACATCCTCGCCAGCCCTACACGTTCTATTTCGGCGCAACGGGCGGAGGCGTCTGGAAAACCGAAGATGGCGGCATCACCTGGATCAACATTTCTGATGGCACATTCAAAACCGGCTCGGTTGGCGCGATTGCCGTTGCTGAATCGGACCCCAATGTGATTTACGTCGGCATGGGCGAAGCCTGTATTCGTGGCAATGTCTCGCCCGGCGACGGTGTCTACAAATCCGAGGATGCCGGCAAAACGTGGAAGCACGTCGGGCTGGCCGACACACAAACCATCAGTCGCGTCCGCGTGCATCCCAACAATCCCGATCTGGTCTATGTGGCCGCGTTCGGGCACGCCTTTGGGCCGCATGCTGAGCGCGGCGTCTATCGTTCAAAAAATGGCGGCGCAACCTGGGAAAAAGTTCTTTTCAAGGACAACAAGACGGGCGCGATTGATCTGATCCTGGACCCCTCCAACCCGCGCATCATCTATGCGGCGCTGTGGGAGGCCTATCGCAATCCGTGGAGTTTGTCTTCAGGCGGCCCGGGCAGCGGCCTGTATAAGTCAACGGACGGCGGTGATACGTGGACCGAGTTGACCAACAATGAGGGCTTGCCAAAGGGCATCAAAGGCAGAATCGGCATCACCGTCTCGCCGGCGCAACCGGAGCGCCTGTGGGCGATCATTGAGGCTGAAGATGGCGGCGTATTCCGCTCTGATAACGGCGGTCAAACGTGGCGCAAAATGAACGACGATCGCCGATTGCTCCAGCGCGCTTGGTACTACTCGCACATTTACGCTGATCCGAAAGACGCCGAAACAGTCTACGTGCTCAACGTGCAGTTCCTCAAATCGGTTGATGGCGGCAAAACGTTTGATCGGACCATCTCTGTGCCGCATGGCGACAACCACGATCTGTGGATTGATCCGAATAATCCTCTGCGGATGATTAACGCCAACGATGGCGGCGCGAACGTCACCTACAACGGCGGCGCGACGTGGACTGAACAGGATCAGCCGACGGCACAGTTCTATCACGTCACAGTGGATAACCAATTTCCTTATCGCGTCTACGGCGCGCAGCAAGACAACACCACCGTGAGCATTGCCAGCCGAACGACCAGCTTCGGCATTGATCGCACCGATTGGCATCCCGTGGGCGGTTGTGAAAGCGGCTACATTGCTGTGCGACCGGATGATCCCAATATCGTTTACGCGGGCTGCTACGGCGGCTATCTGTCGCGCTACGATCATCGCACACGGCAAGTCCATGAGATTTCCGTCTGGCCGGAAAGTCCCATCGGCTGGGGCGCAGGCGATCTGAAGTATCGGTTTCAGTGGACAGCGCCGATTCTGATTTCACCGCATGATCCCACTGTGCTTTATACCGCCGGCAATCATGTGTTCAAGAGCACAGACGAAGGGATGAGCTGGCAAATCATCAGTCCCGACCTGACGCGCAACGATAAGTCCAAGCAGGGTCCATCGGGCGGTCCGATCACCAAGGACAACACGAGTGTCGAATACTACAACACCATTTTCGCGCTGGCCGAATCGCCTCGACAAGCCGGACTGCTCTGGGCCGGCACGGACGATGGCCGTATTCACATTTCCAGAAACGGTGGTCGTTCGTGGGAAGAAGTAACGCCCAAAGAGCTACCAGAATGGACACTCATCAGCATCATCGAACCGTCGCCACACGATGCAGCCACAGCTTACGTCGCTGCCACTCGCTACAAATTCGATGATTTCAAACCGTACATCTACAAGACCAACGACTATGGCAAGAGCTGGAAGAAAATCACCGCCGGCATTCCAGACGTCGAGTATACGCGCGTCGTGCGCGAAGACCCGCATCGTCGCGGCTTGCTGTATGCCGGCACAGAACGAGGCGTGCACGTTTCCTTCGACGATGGTCAACAATGGCAATCACTGCAATTGAATCTGCCGGCCACACCAATTCACGATTTGGTGATCCAGCCGCGGGAAAAAGACTTGATCGTCGCCACACATGGACGCTCGTTTTGGATTCTGGATGATCTGGCGGTGCTGCATCAATTGAGCCGCGAGGTAGCCAATGCCGATGCCTACCTGTTCGCGCCAGAAACCACCTATCGCATGGGCGGGTCGAGCTTCAGCCGTCCGGGGCTGAGCCTGGGAACGAATCCGCCCAACGGCGCCGTGCTCTATTACTACCTGAAGGAAAAACCTAAGACCGACATCAAGCTGGAAATCTTGGACGAAGCCGGCGCGGTGATCCGCACGTTCAGCAGCGCGGCCAGCGCCGAGCCACCGCCTACCGAGCAGCAAGAGGAGTCGTTCGGCGCTCGGCGCGCTCCAACCAAGCTGCCGGCTGAAGCTGGACTCAATCGGTTCATCTGGGACCTGCGCTATCCGGACGCCACGGCGCTGCCCGGCGCTTTGCTTTGGGGCGGGAGCACACGTGGACCGGTTGCCGTGCCCGGACGTTATCAAGTTCGACTGACCGTCGGCGACATCAAGCTGACGCAACCTTTGCAGATCGTCAAAGACCCGCGCCTGACGACAACTCCGGAGGACTTCAAACAACAGTTCGAGCTGCTCATCAAGCTTCGTGACAAACTCTCTCAAGCGCACGAGGCAGTGCTCACCATTCGAGAGGCTCGTAAACAGGTGGACGACTTAGCCCGACGATTAAAAGATCATCCCAACGCCAAATCGTTGGGCGACACGGCAAAATCGTTACAACAGAAGTTCACGGCGATTGAGGAAGAGCTTGTTCAGGTGCGCGTCAAGAGTAGCCAGGACGTTTTGAATTATCCGATTAAGCTCAACAACAAGCTCGCGGCGTTGGCTAGCACGGTGGCGAGCGCCGATGCTCGACCAACCCGGCAGATGTATGACGTGTTCAATGATCTCTCGGCCCGACTGGACGCGCAATTGACCGCGCTGCAGCAGGTCATAAGCAAAGACCTAGCGGCATTCAATCGCACGCTCAGAGACGGGGATATTCCGGCGGTGCTGGTCAAACCGGCCAGCCAGCGCAACGTCGCGCCACCTGAGCAATGAGGACGCGCCGACTCAAACGGCGATTGACCTGCGTGATTGGCTGGTCGGTCAGTCGTCGTGGAAACAACGGGAGGGGCATTATGAAAAAGCCGCTCGTATCTCTCTCATTGATCATCTTCATCGCGGCTTCGGGCTTTGCGCAATCGGCTCCAGCCAAGCGCCCGATCACCGTAGAAGACCTCTGGGCTGTCAAACGTGTTGGAGCGCCTTCGGTCTCGCCCGACGGACGCTGGGTCGCTGTCGAAGTGACCAGTTACAACATGCAGGAGAATAACAGCTCATCGGACATCTGGCTGCTGGCCACCGACGGTCGCACCCAGCGCCGGCTCACAACCCACACGGCGCGCGACGCCGAGCCTCAGTGGTCACCTAACGGGCAGTGGATTGCCTTCGTCAGTAAACGTGACGGCGATGAGCAGAACCAAATTTACCTGATCTCGCCTGAAGGTGGTGAAGCCCGGCGCCTGACGAAAATTCCTACCGGCGCTTCAGCCATCAAATGGTTCCGCGATTCAACCCATCTGGCCTTCATCTCATGGGTCTGGCCAGACCTGAGCACCGATGAGGAGCAGGCCAAACGGCTCAAAGAACGACAAGATGCCAAGGTCAAAGCCTACGTCATCGAGACCACCAATTACCGCTACTGGGACCGTTGGCTGGCCGATGGGCGCGTCCCGCACCTGTTTGTCATCAACGTGCAAACCGGCGAACGTTGGAATGTGTTGGCGGGCAGCGGCATTTACATCGCTCGGGACGAACCCTCAGCCGCTCTCTATGATATTTCTCCGGACGGCCGCGAAATCGCGCTCACTGTTGACTTGTCCAAAGACCCTGGCTTCGATCCCAACTTAGACATCGTGACGATCCCCGCACGGGGCGGCTCGTGGCGCAACTTGACCAGTGATAACCCAGCCAATGACAGCCGTCCACGTTACTCACCCGACGGAAGCTGGCTGGCTTACACGCGACATCTGATCAAATATGCGCCAGACCGACAGCGCGTCATGTTGATCAATCGCCGCACCGCCGACCGACAAGCATTGGCAGACGACTGGGATTATTCAGTTAACGAATTGACTTGGGCATCCGATAGTCAGCGGCTCTATGTGACGGCCGAAGATAAAGGGCGTCAGCCGATTTGGCTGCTGCCATTGACCGGCGGCCAGCCGCGCCGGCTGATTGAAGGAGGCACACATCTGAATTTTGCGTTGAGCGACGATGGGCGCACCATCGCATTCGTTCGCACCAGCATGGACGTGCCGCCCACTCTGTATGCCGCTTCATCCGATGGCAGCGACGTTCGCAAAATTGAAACGTTCAACGATCAACTGACTGCTCAGTGGCAACTCGGTCCGGTGAAGGAGTTCTACTTCAAAGGGTGGGGTGGCGAGTCTGTGCAGATGTGGGTCATCTATCCGCCCAACTTTGATCCACAGAAGAAATGGCCGCTGCTGCATGCCGTGCATGGCGGGCCGCATAATGCCTGGCTTGATCAATTTCATTTTCGCTGGAACATGCACCTATTGGCCAGTCGCGGGCATGTTGTAGCGGCCGTCAATTTTCACGGATCACCGGGCTGGGGCGATGCCTTCACTGATTCGATCAAGGGACAATACGGCACAAAAGAGCTGGAGGATATTGAACGAGCCACCGATTTCTTGATCGCTCAGGGATATATTGATCCGCAGCGGCTGGCCGCTGCCGGCGGCAGTTTTGGCGGCTACATGGTCGCTTGGATGAACGGCCACACCGACCGATATAAAGCCTACGTGTGTCATGCTGGCGTCTATGATTGGGCGCCGCAGATGGCTTCCGATTATGTGCGCGGACGCGAGCGGGCGCTGGGTGGATTTCACTGGGATAATCCGCAAGGCGTGGAAAAGCAATCGGCCAGAGCGTATGCCAAGAATTTCAAGACGCCGACGCTGATCACGCATGGTGAACTCGATTACCGCGTGCCGGTGACGCACGGCTTCGCTTACTACGCCACGTTGCGCATGCTGGGTGTGCCGGCGCGGCTCGTTTACTTCCCTGACGAAAACCATTGGATTCTGAAACCACAGAATTCGCGACTCTGGCATCAGGAGTTTTTCAACTGGATTGAAACCTATATTGGCGCCGGCCCAACTGATCCTGCGCGTCTGCCACCGGAGCCGGTATCGCATCAGCAGAGACGATGAGGCAGCCTCGAGTTGAAGTGAGCTCTTTTCTGCCTGCGTTCCTGCTGAACAATCCTGACCTGGGAGACGATGAAGAAGTCTCGAGCTGAAGTGTGCTTCAATTGCGTGGGGAAAGGCCACGTTCGTGGAGCCCAGAAGCATAGCAGCACCTGAACTGACTGAGCGCGACTGCGCAATCTTCACACGGCATTTATAAAGCTCGGCTCCGACAAGACGGACATCCGTTGGCACGCTTCATCCGTTGGCGCACCTGATCGGGGAAATCGCCGCCCACGGATGAAAGGTGCCCACGGAATTAGTTGGCACGTTTCTGCGACTTGTTTCCAGGCGGTGTTAGGTTCTGATACCAAGCGCGCGCAGAAGATCGAAGACTGCTGCTTAGTAACGTGACAAAAGTTCGGGGCGTTTTTGGAGTGCTGCGACTTGGTGCAGCTTTGATCGGAAAGCGGTGACAGGTCACCGCACTCCAAAGCCTCCCGTCCCTGCAACCCGTCCTTCCAAAATGTCCCGGAACTTTTGTCCACCTACTTTGGGAAGCTCTGGTTCTGCTCTTTCGTGTCGCTTCATCAGACATGGTTTTTGTCCGGGCTACTGGTAAGAATAACCGAAGAAGCTGGGCTGGGGTTCCTTTGTGGAGGCTGGAGCAACGATGCATGTTGTGGTAGTCTAATGAGCGGGTTTGGTCACAGGCATGCTGCCTGTTGGTTGCCTAATGGGGCTTGGTCGCCCGAGACCGTGAGTGGTCCGGAGGACGAAGGATGGCTTTTGAAGTACAAGATTACCTGGATTTAGTCAGGCTGCTTGGAGAACATCCGGAGTGGCGGGCTGAACTGCGTCGTTTGTTGCTGACCGACGAGCTACTGGCGCTGCCGGAAATGGTTCGAGAACTGATCGAGGCGCAACGTCGCACTGAAGAACAAGTAGCGGCGTTAGCCGTAGCGCAGCGTCGGACGGAGGAGGCGCAGCGTCGCACGGAAGAGCGGCTGAGCCGCACCGAGGAGCAATTGGCGGCGTTGGCCGAAGCGCAGCGTCGGACCGAAGAGGCGCTGAGGGCGCTGGCTGAGGCGCAGCGTCGGAGTGAGGAGCGGTTGAGCCAGGCCGAGGAGCGGCTGAGCCGGACGGAGGAGCGGCTGAGCCGGACGGAGGAGCGGCTGAGCCGCACAGAAGAGCAATTGGCGGCATTGGCCGAAGCGCAGCGTCGGACCGAGGAGCGGCTGAGCCAGACGGAGGAGGAGTTGAGAGCGTTGGCCGAGGCGCAGCGTCGGACCGAAGAGGCGCTCAGGGCACTGGCTGAGGCGCAGCGTCGGACCGAAGAGCGGCTCACTCAACTAGCCTCCGAGACAGCCCAGCTACGGGAGGCTCAGCAACGAACTGAGATTAGACTAGGCTATCTAATGGGTCGCGCATTAGAGGCCGAGTATGAAAACAAAGCGAGTGCTTACTTCGGTACGCTGCTTCGGCAGGTTTGTGTGGTAGAGCGTGAGACGTTGAGGAACGCCTTGGAGGCCCATCTCTCTCCTGCCGATGTGACAGATGCGCTGCTGGTAGACCTGATCGTCAGCGGTCAGCCGCGCGTTCGGCCTGAAGTCTCGGACGTCTATTTGGCGATCGAAGTTTCTGCGGTGGTGGATGTGAACGATGTGAAGCGTGCATGGCGGCGAGCTCGCCTGCTGGGGCAGGCAGGCTATCGAGCTATTCCTGTCGTTGCTGGTGAACGAGCCACCCCTGGAGCTAAAACTGAGGCACGCAATACTCAGGTCGCCGTGCTGCAAAATGGGCGGGTGTACCTCTGGGAAGAAGCCCTGCAAGCGTGGCTCGCTGAGTAGGCGCGTAGAACGCTGAGCCAATTCTCCTGACAGACCGTCAAAAGAAACCCTTGCAAGCGTGGCTCACTGAGTACAAGTTCTGGTTTCTTGCAAGCGCTCATTCTCCGATTGCTGCAAAGAAATTTGCTAAGCTCATCGCCTAGTTTTTCCAACCACTCCTTAATGTAAATTGCCTTTGCAAACCCCCTTGTTCTACCAATGGCGGGGGAATAGACCACGTTCACGGAGCCAAAGAGCGTGGTGGGACCTGAACTTACTGAGCGGCAATGTGCGATCTTCACTCGGCATTTGTATGATACCAATTGGCCTACGAAAGGCCACGCATCACGAAGCATAGAGCTCGAAAGGACACAAACTTACCAGGTGGCATTCTCCGGTCCCCAATCCGCATTTGGTATGAGCATTATCGTTCCACAATCTGCGTTCTAAAATCGGTGTTAGCCTAACCACTGTTTTTATTCTGGTTGCTCTTCAGGTTCTCGCTCGATATTAGCCTCCTCCAGAGGTTCTTCGACCGCGTTACGCAGCCAGGATGGGTCGAAACCTTCTGACGATCTCCCTTCCACACTAACAGTGACTTTCTGCTCGTCCGATTTGTCCGCTAGATTCGCGATGGCCGGAAAGGCCTTGAAAATCTGGTCTCTGGTGGCCTTGAACCTGAGCCGCACGGCGCTGGGGCGCGTACCGGCCCGGGTGGCAGTCGGCGAATCCGGAGCTACGCCTGAATCCGCTGGTTGGGGAGAAAACTCACCGCCGCCAGCGGTGCCGGACGGAGTCGGACCGGCTCCGCCGCCTAGAGGGACTGCCGCCTCGGGGACTGCTGCAGGCGCCATGAGGAACCCCGATTCGAAATCCACCTCGTCCTCGGCAAGTGGCCGTCCGACGACCACCTTGTCGCGGCTGACCTGGAACTTCCCGTCCGCGCCCAGGACCGGTTGGGGGCCGCTTGTATAAGCGAATGTCCCTTCGGCAACCCCCCGCACAATCGCCTTCCGGAGAACCTCAGAAGACTCGAGGCGCGGCGGCACGAGATCTCTGAAGAAGGACTCCAGAACCTCGGACGCCTTGACACCCAGAACCGGTGCTCCGCCTTGGGGAACCGCATCTCCCAGCTTGACGCGTTCCGCGACCTTGCGAGGGGTGACGCTGCCATGGAGGCGAGGAATCCCGACGCTGGTGAGCAGCTCCATGACCCGCTCATGGATGCCGGCCGCCTGAAGCGGCCGGCCCCCTCGCTCCACCCGCTCTAGGGCGATCTCGCCGTTCGCGACGCGCGGCAGCCACACAGCAATGTACAGGTCGCGCAAGCAGGACTCCGCTGCGGCCTCTTCCGTCCGTTTCCTCTCCTTCAGTTGGTCCAACTGATCCTTCGTCAGGCGAAGCTGCTGCTTCCTCGCCTCCACCCGCTCGATGGCCAGGAGGTAGCGCACCGCGCGGCGAAGCCCTTCGATCTGCTTCTTGTCGGGAATGGCCAAGCCGAGACCGTTACGGTAGCGCCGGGGCCGATCCCCGTACTTCGAGAGGTAATCATTCGCCACTCGCTCCTGTTCTGCTTTGGTCTCCCCCGCGAACTCCAGCGGAAGATAGGCTACCAAAAAGCGCGGCTCGCCATCGGGGATATCCTGGCTCCTCTCCGGCCACACGACCGCCGCGTGGTGGCCCGCGAGGCGGGCATCGAGCAACTCCTTGATTTTGTCGCGAACCGGCCCTCGACCTCCCGCCTGTGCCTCTTGCCGCGAGATCTCTTGTTCCGCGTCCTCGATGAGTTTGGTGACGTTCGGGTCCTTCTTGAAGCAGTAGCGGACGCCGTCATAGTGGAGGTACAGGCAGGCGTTGCGGAGTTCGGACAGTACCGCCGTTGCCGTGATGTTGTCCAAATCCGGCCCGACACAGGCTGCCAGCAGCTCGCTCTCCGTCACCCCAGCGGGCAGCGTCTCGGTCTCGCCTGCGCCCTCTCGCCGGAGACCGCCGAAGGAGTACAGGAGGATGGCGGTGGCCAGGCGCGTGGCCGGCTTGACGCTCGCCAGTGCCGGCGTCTCCCGTGCCATCCGCTCGTCAATCCGCTTGGCCCGCGCGTTTGGCCCCTCGATGTCTGCGGTGATGACCGGATCATAGTCGTTCTGGGCGCCGAGCTCCTTGAGCATCTTGACCCGCACATCAACGTCCTTGAGCGGCACATCGCTGGGGCCAAGGAGCAGCCGGGCACCACCGTTCCTCTTGAGCGAGTGCATGCAGGAAGCGAGAAAACGCAATGCACCCCGCGTCCTCTGGAAGGCATCCACGGCCGTCCACCGCTCTCGCATGAGGTCGATGAGCGCAGGATGGAACGGGTAAGCCGCCCGCATACGGTCGCGCAGGAGACGGCCTTCCTCTTCGGCCTGCAGGCGTTCGGCAGGCGTTTCCGCATGGGCCCTCCGCATGCCTGTGACGACATCCTGGTAGGCAGTCGCAACCTCCGTGGCGACGCCGTGGTCCGGCGCAGCGCCGAGGAGCCGACGCTTTAGGATGTGCAGAATCTCGTCCCCAGTGACTGGTTCCCGAAGCTGGTCTACACGGCTGGCAAGCTTGTCAATCTCGGCCAGCAAGGCGACGTTCCCGAGCGCCTCCCGGGCGCTCCAGGTGAGCGAGTAGACGAGCGCCGCGTTCGTGCTCCCTGCGACCTCGACGGTCAAGTTCTGGAAAAAGTCCTTGGCCTGCCGCTGAAGCGTCGAGTCGAGCACGCTCACGGCGGCCGCCCGCTCCATGTACTTCAGGACCTCGTCAAGCAGCAGCAGCACCGGGCGTCCACTCGCCCCTTTGGAGAGGAGGTCCCGAATTACGTCGCCGCCCGGCGCGACGCGATCCTGGTCGTGACCCGCCACGATGGGAAATGCCCGCTCCGGGTCAATCTGCCAGGCGATCCATCCCCACATCGTGCGGATCGTCCGGCCGCCTTCAAGTTCCTTACCGTTGCGGGCATCGAACTTTTCCCCGTCGAACACGGCGACCGCCACGTTCGCGGGCCGCGCCAACTGCTGCGCCTCCGGCAGCTGAACGAGCGCCTCGGGGTGCCGGGCGGCGTGCAGCAGTGCCGCCAGCGTATGCGATTTGCCGCCGCCGAACGGCGTGCGCAATTTGAGCACGCGGTTGTAGCCGTGCCTTCCCGCAAGCGAGGCCAGCACCTCATCGAGGAGCTTCCGCAGATCGGTCGTGAGGTAGGTCGCGCGGAAGAAGGCCTCAGGGTCCCGGTTCACGACTGGAACGTTGGGGTCGCCTGCAGCAATGGCTCCGAGGTCTATGGCGAAGACGGCCTCCGTCAGCACGCCCGCTTCGACGTCGGGGTGCAGCTTCACCAGCTCGGTCCAGGGACGAAGGGCCTTGGTAGTCATGTGCTGTCACTCCCAGATGAAGCCGCTTTCCTCCGGCGACGCAGAATGATTACGGGCTGGCCATAGTGCTGGCCGGCCACGTGTGTGAGCTCCAGGTGTTTGATGTCTTCGAGCGTGCCGAGCTTGCTCGTCCAGGTTCCGTCGGGAAGTTGACGCGCTGCATGAGTGGGCGTGCCGTCCGGCGTGGCAAAGAGCGCGACCTTCTCCCAGCCTTCTTCAAGTCCTGCGTCCGCACAATCCTCAAAACCTTGCAGCCGGAATGCGTCGGCGTAAGCCTGCAGGGTGTATTCACGCCGAACCTCGCGAGGCCAATACCGCAAATGCAGGGGATCGGGTTCCCACCAGCGTGAGGTGTCCTGCGTGGCCCAGGCGATACAGTTGTAACCGACATCGGCGGGGCTCGTCACCTCGTAGGGGGTCCCACAAAGCCCCGGGAACCAGTTCTCCAGCACCTTGCTCACCACTCGATTCCCCTTCTTCGGGCCCATTCGAGCCAGTCATGCGCAATATCGGCGATACGGCCCGCATGCTCGGGAGGGACCGGGTTCTCCCCCGTGATCGCCCACAGCGCCCAGTCCCAATGATCGGGCTTACGCTCCAGTTCGCGCAGAAGAAACGGGAGCGCCTCTTTGCCCATACCGATGATCTGCTGGTACGCCGGGTGCAGCACCATCTCACGCATTGAAGAGAGGTGAGCGCATTCCCTTCGCCACTCTTCCGCTAGCGAATAGAATCGCTCAGCAACCGCGGCTGATTCGGGCGACGCTTCCGCCTCCACCAACACTGTACGAGTACTGCTCTCCATCCCGAATCTGTCGAGGCGGATGACAGGTTTCATAGCCCTAGCGGACTCAGGCGACAGGTACTCGTGGCTCGGTAGCCTTGGCAGAACTGATGCAGTTGTCATACTCGCTCCTCCGGTTCAAAGAGCGCTCGAAGCTTATCGGTAATGCTGTCTTCGAAAGCAACAACGATGTTTTCGTGCGCCCGGCGTATTTCTTTTCGTATAGCCTCTTCCTCGATTGCTATGTTGATCACCACACGATCATAAAAATCCAGAACAAATTGCTGCACCGGCTCCGGAGCAGAGGGGGGACCTCCGGTCCCGAAGGTGATCACCACAACGTGGCCGTCGTCTGGTTGCGGCACTTCCACTCGAACCACGAAGGCGCCGTGCATTTTACCGAGCCTGGGTGGGAGGTTCGGATATATGGTGAAATAATCCTCCATATGTATCTGTCCGCCCGGAATCTCGATACGGTTGAT
Organism: Blastocatellia bacterium; assembly: GCA_025054955.1. Classification (NCBI taxonomy): domain Bacteria; kingdom Pseudomonadati; phylum Acidobacteriota; class Blastocatellia; species Blastocatellia bacterium. The sequence continues at coordinate 39,603 of JANWZE010000053.1, forward strand.
GTAACGCAGCCCGAGGTGGCTCAGTCGTTCAGGCTGGGCCAGCTCTCGATATAGGCTGAGTGCTCGGAATACGTCGGGTTCCCACTCCTCGAAGTGTGGGTAGGGTGCAAGCTGGTTGAGCACCAGCAGATCTCGCGCCAACTGAATCATTCGATGCTTTTGGTTGGAGAGAAATTGCATCCAAGGCGGAAGCTGGCGAACGCCCGCGGTAGCATGTTCAAGTCCGAGCGTGATCTGGGCCTCCTGAATTGTCCTCTGCCGCTTTTGCGGAAAGTCACTCTTGACCCGCTCGTAAAACGCACCCGGAATGGTTTCGTCCCAGTTGGAGCCAGCGAAGTAGATCTCGCAAAGCGCTTCGATCACGGGCGGCTTGCGGTACCTTCGCTCTGGAACTCGGCCCGGATCGCCGTTTGTCTTTGTGTCGGCGTTCATCACTTACCCTCCTCCTCTTGTATCGAACATCCTGCCTTCGTCCGCCGCGAGTCGCTGATCCACAAGCGCCCGCCAGTGGGCGAGCAGCTTCTTGAGCGCGGCCTGCTCCGCCGGCGTGGTGATCACGCTGCGTTCCTCTGCGTCGCCGCCGGAGAGCGCGCGGCCGGCGAGGGCCTGGGCGACCACGCGGAGGCGCTCCCGGTTGGGACGGGCCTCGTCGAGAAAACGGTTGAGGTTCCGTGGCTGGTTTTCCACGAGCCACAGGATGCGGTGGAGCGCGTCGATGAGCGGCGCCGGGCTACCGCTGTTGTCCGGCAT
>JANWZE010000054.1 GCA_025054955.1 Blastocatellia bacterium
TCTATTTTCTGTTGCGCGTCACCGGCATTCCGGCGACCGAGGCGCAGTTGCTACGAAGCAAAGGCGATGCCTACCGCGCCTATCAACAGAGGACGAGTGCTTTTGTGCCGTGGTTTCCACGACAATCATAAACACCACCTCTATCACGCTAGAGACGTCATACCATTGAATCGTAGATGCGCCAGCTTTGATAAACACGCTGACTCATGTGGTACGAAAAGTTGTTAGAGAGAAACCTGCTGCCTGACTGGATGATTCGCATCGGCATTCGGCAGATCGTGGCCTCGCGGCTGCGCCAGGAGCGGCAGAGCGATGCCAGGGCGCAACAGCGGCGGCTTGAGCAGTTTGTTGAGGAGTTGAAACAAAGTCCTATCGCATTGAATACGCGTGATGCCAATGCGCAGCATTACGACGTGCCAGCGGCGTTTTTCAAACTCGTGCTCGGTCGGCGACTCAAGTACAGTTGCTGTTACTGGCCGGTCGGTGTGGCGACACTCGATGAAGCGGAAGAAGCGATGCTGGCTTTGACGTGCCAGCGCGCGCGCGTTGCCGATGGACAGCAGGTGCTCGATCTGGGCTGTGGGTGGGGATCGCTCTCGCTCTACCTCGCTGAGCTGTATCCTAACAGTCGAATCATCGGCGTCTCCAATTCCCGCGCGCAGAAAGCATTCATTGACGCGGAAGCAGCGCGGCGCGGCCTGACCAATCTGCAGATCATCACCTCGGACATGAACAGCTTCAGCACGAGTCTACAATTTGACCGCATCATCTCGATTGAGATGTTCGAGCACATGCGAAATTACCAAACGTTGTTGGCTCGCATTGCGTCGTGGATGAAGCCGGATGGGTTGCTCTTCGTGCACATCTTTTGCCATCAGAAGTACGCTTATCCGTATGAAGATCGAGGGCCGAATGATTGGATGGCGCGGCATTTCTTCACAGGCGGCATCATGCCATCGCACGATCTCTTGCTCCATTTTCAGAACGATGTTCGCGCACTGGATCGCTGGCGGATCAGCGGCGTTCATTACCAACGTACCTGCCAGGCGTGGTTGAACAAGATGGATCAACACAGATCAAAGATACTCGCCATATTCGCCGACGTGTATGGCCGTAGTCAAGCTGTCAAACGCTGGGTGTATTGGCGCGTGTTCTTCATGGCGTGCGCTGAGCTGTTCGGGTATCGTCAGGGGCAGGAGTGGGGTGTGTCCCACTATTTGTTTGAAAAACGAGATTGCTGATCCGGCTTCGGAGCGGTCGGTCGCGCTCTGAGTGGCTCATACGCTGAAGGTCATCTGACCATCCCAGCCTGCTTGATCGGTGGATGCTCTGCTCTTCTTGCACCTACCGGCAGCCGTTTCGCTCACTCCGCGATGAGCCTTTGCATCACCGATGGATGCTCTGCTCTTCTTGCAACACCACAGACCATTCCACCGATTCCTCCGCCCCATTGGTAAGGCCCAGCGAGAGAAGTTGACCAACAAGACCAACAGCCATCGTCAGGTAGAACATCACCACCAAATCAAAGCTGTTGGCGACCAAGCCCAGCCCGATTCCGGCCAGCGACATGCCCAAATCATAAGCGCCTTCATAAAACGAGAAGACGGTGCCGCGCGCGCTCGCCGGCGTATGGTGAGCCAGAAACGAGGTCAATACCGGACGGATGACAGCGAAGCTGAATCCATACAAAATGGCCGCGCTGAGCAGCCACGCTGAGCTGGTTGCATGCACAATGATCAAAATTCCTATGGTCATGCCCAACAGTGAGAGACCGACAACCGATCGGTGCGCTTGCGCATTGAGAATCGGCCTGGCCAACGCGCGAACGAGCAACATGCAAACTCCGAGCGTGAAGAAATAGGGACCGGCGCCCAGCAACCGCCGCTCGTCGAGGAACAGCGGAAGGAAGGTCATAATACTCGTATGAATGATGGCAGCGATGAGCAAAATTGAAGAAGATAACAAGACGCTTCGTTGCCGGACGGCGCGCAGATAGCTGACCGGCGCGCGACTCTGCGCCGGCATGACGACCTCGCGAAGCGGCAGCGCAGCCATCCAACTGATCAGCGCGAACGCAGCGGTCGTCAGGAACAGGCCGGTGAAGCCGCTCGTCTGAACCAGTTGGCTTCCCAACCAAGGTCCCAGCGCGAATCCAATGTTATTGGCCGTGCCCATCAGTCCAAGTGTGTGTCCACGATTTTCGGCAGTCGTACAATCGGTCAACAAGGTGACCGACGCGGTGGTGAACGCAGCCGAGCCAATGCCGTGAATGAAGCGACACAGATAAAGCAGCAGGACAGACTGGCTAACCAGATACAGCAGCGGCGCGAGCGAAAAAATCAGCGTGCCCAAGAGCATGACCCAACGGCGGCCTCGGCGGTCTGTCCACCGCCCGATCAATGGACGCGACACGAGTATGCCGGCGGTGAATGCGCCCCATGTCAAGCCAACGTCGGCGGCGTTGCCGCCCAGACTCAACACATAGGCTGGAAAAGTCGGAATGAGCATCGAGAGCGTTGTGTAGGAGAAGAGCGTTGCGGCGAACAGATAGATCAAATTCCGCTTGTCCATACCGGCCATGTGCGCAGCGGAAAATACGACAATCCCTCAACGCTCGTCCAGTTATTTCGCCGTAGGGTTACAATTTTTGACAAATCACAGGCAATGCTCCAGTGCTTCTGCGCTCCTGGCCACCAATACTCACCGCAGCAGCGTGAATATGTTGCTTGCATCAGTCGCCTGCCTGCAGCCGATTTGCAGAGCATCATGTTGCCAAGGCGCAAGCAGATCAACTAAGATACCTCTCTTGACGAGAGCCATCTGAGGGTCGAAGAACAAGACATGATTGAAACGATTGAATGGACTGACGAAGGTGTGCGGATGATTGACCAGCGGAAGCTGCCCAATGAAGAGCTGTATCCGGTCTATCGCACACACCAAGAGGTCGCACAAGCGATCAAAGACATGGTGATTCGCGGCGCGCCGGCTATTGGCGTGGCGGCGGCGATGGGTATCGCCATTGGCATTCGCAACTCGCAGGCCACGACGCTTGAACAATTGGAGCGGGAGTTGAATGAGATTTGTCAGGTGATGGCAGCTACACGCCCGACGGCTGTGAATCTTTTCTGGGCGATCGAACGAATGAAGCGTGTGTTCGCCGAGGCGAAACGAGAGCAGGCCTCGATCGAAGCGGTCAAACAGCGAATGATCGAAGAAGCCAAATGGATCAAACAGGAGGATATTGAGCTGAATCGCCGAATCGGCCGACACGGCGCGACGTTGCTGCCCAATCAGGCCAACGTGTTGACTCACTGCAATGCCGGCACGTTGGCCACGGCCGGTTACGGCACGGCGCTCGGCGTGATCCGCGCGGCGGTCGAGCAACACAAAAAGATTCATGTGCTGGCCGACGAAACGCGCCCATTCCTGCAAGGCGCGCGATTAACGGCTTGGGAGCTTCAGAAAGACGGCATTCCGGTCACTTTGATCGCCGATAACATGGCCGGTTACATGATGAAGCGAGGAGAGGTTGATTGCGTCATCGTGGGCGCTGACCGCATCGCTGCCAATGGCGACGTGGCGAACAAAATCGGGACATACTCGGTGGCGGTGCTGGCCAAAGAGCACGGCATTCCGTTTTATGTGGCGGCGCCGATGTCAACGATTGATCTGTCGCTCGCATCTGGCGAGCAAATTCCTATTGAACAGCGCGACATCAGTGAAATCATCCAGATCAACGGTCAGCGCATCGCGCCGGAAGGGGTCGAGGCCGTTAATCCGGCGTTCGATGTCACGCCCAACCGATACGTCACAGCCATCATTACCGAGCGCGGCATTGCCCGGCCTCCCTACACCGAGAGCTTGAAGCGGCTGGCCTCGGCCCCTGTCTCTGAGTGAGGCGCAATGTTGATTCTCGGCATCGAGACATCATGTGATGAAACGGCGGCGGCCATCGTCGAAGACGGCTGCATCATTCGCTCCAATATCGTCTCGTCTCAAGTGAGCACACATCAGCCATACGGCGGCATTGTGCCGGAACTGGCCTCGCGCGAGCACATCAGGAACATCGTGCCCGTCGTTGAGCAGGCGCTCCAGACGGCCGGTGTGACGTTTCAACAGATTGATGGGATTGGGGTGACCTACGGTCCTGGCCTGGTCGGCTCGTTGTTAGTGGGACTCAGCTACGCCAAGTCACTGGCGTTCGCGTTGAACAAGCCGTTTGTCGGGGTGAATCATCTGGAGGGGCATATCTATTCGGTGGTCTTTGAAAATGGTCCGATCGAGTATCCGGCGCTGGCCTTGCTCGTCTCCGGCGGGCACACGGAATTGTACGCGATTCCTGAAGCGGAGCATTATCAGCGACTCGGACACACGCGCGACGATGCCGCCGGCGAAGCCTTTGACAAGGTGGCCAAACTGTTGGGGCTGGGCTATCCCGGCGGGCCGATCATTGATCGGCTGTCACAACATGGCAACGCACAGGCTGTTGCATTCACGATGCCGCGCATGAGCGATGGAACACTCGATTTCAGCTTCAGTGGCTTGAAAACGGCTGTGCGACGGTACGTCCAAGAGCGTGGTTGGTCGCCACCGCCTGACGCTGAACACCCACCACAAGAGATCATTGATCTGGCCGCCAGCTTCCAGCGGATCGTGGTAAAGACGCTGCTGCATCGCGTCAGCAACGCGATCGAACAGGTGCATCCACGCACGATCATTCTGGCCGGCGGCGTCGCCTGCAACACCGAGTTGCGCCGCGAAGGAAAGCGCCTGGCCGAGCAAGCCGGCATTCCTCTCTACGTGCCCAGCCCGATGTTAACGACTGACAACGCAGCGATGATCGCTGCCGCAGCCTATCCCAAGCTCGCCCGCGGGGAACGCGCAGACTACGCGCTCACGGCCGTAGCCAGCCTGAAACTGCACCGGCCGCATCAAGCACATAACGGCCCGCGCCACGCCGGGCGATTCAAAAGCTAGAAGCGGTCTCATAGGTCATGTCGGCGCTTTTGAAAAGCGCATCAAGGCGTGCCCGACCCACTTCGTGCATTTATGAGACCGGGTCTAGCTGCTCAGCATGCTATGCAGCCTGGCGGGGTTTGCATCCGATTTGTTCGTGTGGGAAGAGTCGGAGAATCAGGTTGGAGAGCCACACCGGCGTCCGCTCGGTTGCGCCAAGCGCGCGCACCAAGTGGGATTTCACCGGCAGGAGGAATTTCGTTTGCAGGTAGTAGAGGAACTGCGCATAAGGGTGACGTGGGTGATAGAGGCTCAACTTGATGTGCGGGCGGGTCTGCTGCGTCCAGAGGAGTTTGTGAGCCAGCGCATCGCCCAAGAAATCAAACTCGCGAAACTGCGATTGATGGTCAAACACGCTGGATAACGTCAGATACCTGAGCACGTGTCCGGGCCGATACTGGGCAACGGCTGGATCATAGGCGATCTTGAGGTTGTAGATCGTTTGTTCATAGCGGAGGTTGTATTCAAAGGCAATAGGATTTTGCTTGTCTTTGAGCAAGCTGATCAGGAGCCAGTCGCGCTGATTGGCCAGGTGCATTAAGTCGGTGTAAAACCCGCGCAATTGCTCATTCGCAGAGATGGCTGTCCCGCGTGTGCTGGCCCAGCCTTTCTCGGCGATGGTAAACAGTTGTGACATCAAAGCATCAACATCGTCGGGGTGAGTATGCAGCTCAACACTCAGTTGACGGTCTGCCAGCAGGCGCTGCGCCTTTTTGACGTAGCGCGTGATTTGATGTGGCAGGTGGCGAACATACGCAGGCCAGGCTTGAGTCATGAGCAAATAGGGCGACGTCTGATCATGGAGCGAGGTCGCGTGGATGTGGCGTCGCGCAATGAGTCGTTGAAGTTCAGCGACCGTCGGCGATTCGGCCAGGATCGGATACAACCGCAGCAAATGCCATCGCTCGTGATTGAGGATATGCTCCCACAGCGCTTCCACGTACTCACGGCGCAACTCGGCATAGACCCAATCTGCTCGATTGGAATGATAGTTGGCCATCGTATCAATCGCCAGGACGGGAATCGTGAGGAGCCGTTCATAAAATTGACCCCAGTGCTTCATCATCGGAGCGATGAGCACAGCCCGTCCTTGTTCGCGCAGCACCAGAACACAGAGTTCTTTGCCGACGCCAAAGTGTTTCCACCACACCATCATCCAATCATGAGTCAGGAATGGCGTCCGATGCAGGCACCGCGCCAGTAAATCATCCCACTCACCTTTGAGCGCTACGAAGGCGTCCCAGCGATCAATTTTTTCAACGGATAGCATGACGTCTGACAGCCGGTTTGCCTTCCCCCCGTTTAGAGGCAGCCCGACCCGTGCCCGGCAGGCGGCGGCTACCTCTAAACGTTTGGTGGGGAACCGGTGTCAGTAGCCGCGTCTGCGCAACGGCTACCGAAGCAATTTCTTA
>JANWZE010000055.1 GCA_025054955.1 Blastocatellia bacterium
GAGCCAAGAGTTCACATCGACGCTCCGGTTTGGCACCTCGATGTCGGCTCATCGCATCCTGGGGCTGAAGAAGGTCCCAAGGGTTGGTCTGTTCGCCCATTAAAGCGGTACGTGAGCTGGGTTTAGAACGTCGCGAGACAGTTCGGTCCCTATCTGGTGTAGGCGTAGGAGATTTGAGGGAATCTGGCCCTAGTACGAGAGGACCAGGCTGGACTGACCTCTGGTGTACCGGTTGTCGCGCCAGCGGCAGCGCCGGGTAGCTAAGTCAGGCAGGGATAACCGCTGAAGGCATCTAAGCGGGAAGCCCGACCCAAGATGAGATCTCCCCGATGGTAAACATGTTAGGCCCGTGGTAGACGACCACGTTGATAGGCCGGGTGTGTAAGCATGGTAACATGTTGAGCTAACCGGTACTAATCGGCCGAGCGCTTGACCATAAAAGTTGTGGGGCAGCACATGCAATTGCATTGACTTCTTCTTCAATTGTGAGACATCGGGCGAGTGTCCATGTCTGATGGTGTTTCTCCGGTGACCATACCGGCGGGGCAACACCCGTTCCCATCCCGAACACGGCAGTTAAGCCCGCCTGGGCCGATGATACTGCGCTGGCGACGGCGTGGGAAAGTAGGTCGTTGCCGGAGAGTCATACACAAGGCTGCTCAGCGCACGCTGAGCAGCCTTTCTCATTTGGGGCATAGCTCAGTTGGTGATTATCACTGAGATTGTCGGCGATGCAGAGCCGACAATCACTTTGCAGCCGAGGTCACTTTGCAACGCTTCCAACTTTTCCTTTCTTGAAACCTCGTCCTTGTGTTCATGCCTGCTACCAACCATGAACGCGATGTAGGTCTATGGAAGGCAGCAGGCACGCGAAAATAGACCACAGGCGGGAACGCTTGCGCCACATTCTGAGGGGAATCGCCCTATGCTATGGCACACGACGAAGAATGAGAATGAAGCACGGGCGGGAACGCCTGCGCCACATTCTGAGGGGAGCAAAGTTTTGCTCCTCGTTGCAAAACAGCAGTGATAAAGTTATAGTACCAACGACAGGCGATGAAAGGCAGGTTAGTTCAGGTCAAGAGGGATGATCCCAAACGGATGCGCACTGGAGAGGCATTGGAAACCTCTATCCTGCGTCGCGTCGGAGCAGCCATCAAGGAGTTCAACCTTATCGAAGATGGGGACCGCATCCTTGTTGCAGTGTCAGGCGGAAAAGATAGTTGGACACTGCTGCATGTTCTCCGGTTGTTGCAGAGACGCGCCCCTGTCCGGTTTGACCTGGTGGCTGTGAATATTGATCAAGGCTATCCAGGATTTCGCCAGGACATCATTGAAGAGTACCTCAAGCGCGAGGGGTACTCATATTACATGGCGCAGAATCCGACGTACGAAATCATGCAGGAAAAGCTGGCATGGGGCACGACCGGGTGTAGTTTATGTTCGCGGCTGCGACGAGGAACGCTCTATCGCTTGGCCCAGCAGTTGGAGACAAATAAGATTGCCTTAGGCCATCATGCCGACGACCTGTTAGCGACAATGTTGCTCTCGATCTTCTTTCGGGGAGAGATTCGCACGATGCCGCCTCGGTTGGTGTCGGATGATCAGCGCAATATTGTGATTCGTCCTCTCTGTCATATTTTTGAAGCGGAGATTCGCCAGTATGCTCAAGAGAAGGGGTTCCCGGTGATTTCCTGCGCTTCCCCATTTTGTGAAGATGAGACTAATCTGCGGCCCCAGATGAAGGAATTGTTGGACCATCTTGAGCGCCGGTATCCTCGACTTAAGAACTCGATGCTGGCTTCACTAGGCAACGTGACGCTCACTCATCTGCTGGATAAACGGTACCTGAATCTGGATCAATCAGCTCGTGGAGGTGATTGGTCGGTTGATAAATCGAGTGCTGAGCAGGCAGCTTTATGTGAAACGAGTTAACAGTTGCTCGGCCTCGTCATGATTACTGTGGCGTGTCTTTGGAGCATCGAATGCGGACATACGATGAAACAAAGTCTTATCGGAAAGAGTTGAGTCTGGAGTCATCTGATCTGCTTGACCTCGCTCGATGTGAGTTGATGCAGAGTCGTTCGATTCAGCTCAAGATCAGTGGCAGCGCCATGCGTCCAATGCTTGATGATGGTGATATTGTTGTCATTGATCCGATTGATCCGGCAACAGTTCGTGTCCAGGATATTGTTTTAGTCGCCACGGCCAGCGGCACGGCGTTGATTCATCGTGTCGTTGCGATTCAGGAGATCGAAGGCGCTCTTCATGCTTTGACCAGAGGGGACGGCTCATGTCACCATGATACACCGGTGCCGCTCAACAAGGTGCTTGGTCGTGTGGTAGCCATGCAGCGAAAAGGCAAAGGCAAAATGATCCCTGTTTACCATCCGCATGGGTGGCTTTCTCGCGTTCGTTACTGGCTGCAAGGCATCTTCAGGAATTTGTTCTGACCAGGCAGGTCAGTTGTATGTTGGTTCTTAATCGTGGCGCCCGTGAGTTTTTAATGAGGAGCTAGGAGTTTAATGAGCGCCGCTGCAGGAACACCAATCGAAATGATGCCAGCCATTTTGAAGCCAGCCATATCAATACAAGCCCAGAGGCAGGGTGGTAAGAGAGTGATGTGGCGAATTGTCCTTGGACAAGCCAGTACACGCCTCGTGTGAGTCCGCAGAAAGGGCAGCATAGCCCGGTGAGCAAGCGCAGCGGGCAAAGCGTGATGGTGTAAAGTTCCGGAATCTTCCAGTAGATGATTGCTCCCAGCAAGAGAGGCAATCCCACAACGGTTACCAGGTCAACCTCTCGATAAGGAATTTGTTTGGGCGGGTGTGGATCGTTCGTATGAATGGCCTCCCTTACACGAATTTTCGCAGGTATGTTGTCACATCAGATGCGTGCAAAGCAATGATATTGACAAAGGTTTTTTTCATCCCTAGTCTTATACCCTTCGGATGTGTCGGGCAACAGACAGGCTATTGCGCTGTTGTCTGATCCTAGCAGATGGACGTAGTGCAAATGGAAAAGAGGCCAGAACAACTTCCTTTATTTCATTATCACATTGACGTTCCAATTACTGAGCAGAGCAAGCCGATCACTCCTGCTTTGGAAGTTTCGTTGATAACCCGGAGTGATGATGGCAACAGCTTTTGGGAGGAGACCAAATCTTTTATTCGCGATGTCATTTTCTCAATTCTCGTTGCTATTCTGGTGATCGTCTTCATCATTCAACCAGTTCGCGTAGAAGGAACCAGTATGCTCCCGCATCTTCATGATGGGGAGCGCATCTTTGTGAACAAGTTCATTTACTCGAACTGGGCCAAGTTCTTCATTCCTGATGCGAAGATTCAGCGGGGCGACGTGGTCGTGTTTTGGTATCCGAACGATCCTGACAAATCATTCATCAAACGGGTCATTGGATTGCCTGGGGAAACCGTCTCGATTCATCAAGGGGTCGTGCATATTAACGGCGAGCCTCTGCACGAATCTTACATTGACCCTCCGTACCACCACCGATACGAGAACATGCCGAGCACATTTGTGCGCAATCACTACTACTTTGTCATGGGCGACAATCGTGACGCCAGCAATGACAGTCGGAGTTGGGGACTGGTACCGGAAAAATACATCTACGGGAAAGCGATATTTCGATATTGGCCTCCGGGAAGTGTGGGGACCATTAAATAGGGGCGGGAGCTCCATGAGAAGCTCATGAACGCTCTGCTGGCTTTAGAAGATGGGCGCGTGTTTCATGGCCGTGCCTTTGGCGCTGATGGCGAACGGACTGGTGAAGTGGTCTTCAACACGTGCATGACGGGCTATCAGGAGGTACTGACCGACCCTTCGTATGCCGGACAGATTGTCGTGATGACCTATCCCCAGATAGGAAACTATGGAGTGAACTCAGAGGATGTTGAATCACGCCGGCCGTTTGTTGAAGGATTTGTTGTCAGGGATTATTCGGCTCGGTTCAGCAATTGGCGCGCTCATTGCAGTCTTGAGGAGTACTTAAGGGCGCACGGCATCATCGGCCTCACAGATGTTGATACTCGAGCGATTGTGCGGCATATTCGTGAACGAGGCGCGATGCGAGCCTGTTTGACCACGACGACGCTGGATGAGTCCCGCGCCGTCAGCAAAGCGAGGGCAGCCCCGAGCATGCTGGGGCGTGAGTTGGTCCACGTGGTGAGCTGTCAGGAGCCGTATCAATGGGAGGGAAGATGGCAGCCTGATGAGCAGCCAAGCGTTCATGTGGTCGCCTACGATTTTGGCGCCAAGTTCAATATATTGCGGAATCTGGCCAAAGCCGGATGTCGCGTGACGGTGGTTCCTGCTTTTACCTCTGCTGAGGATGTGCTGGCGTTAAACCCCGATGGGATATTTCTGTCAAACGGACCAGGTGATCCAGAGCCGCTGGTTTCGGTGGTCGAGCAGATACGCAAGCTGCTGGGGCGAAAACCTATTTTTGGAATTTGTTTAGGGCATCAGTTGCTGGGGTTAGCTTTTGGCGGGCGCACTTATAAATTGAAGTTTGGGCATCGCGGCGGAAATCAACCGGTGCGAAACGAGTTGACTGGAAAAGTAGAAATTACGAGTCAGAATCATGGATTTGCCGTGGATGCCGATAGTTTGCCGGATCATGAGATTGAGGTCACTCACGTGAACTTGAATGATGGAACATTGGAGGGCATGCGTCATCGTTCGCTTCCTATCTTTTCTGTGCAGTATCATCCTGAAGCCTCTCCGGGACCACATGATTCGGTCTACTTGTTTGATCAATTCCTTGATTTGATCAAAGAGAACCGTTGAGATTGAGAAGCTAGTTTGCCCGAACGTCGCTCAATGGTGGTGAGCGAGTGTTGCCGCGTTACAGGGTGGGAGAGGAATTGAGGAGGGGAAATTTTATGCACCAGTCGCGCGTAGGACGCTTCACTATCGCACTGTTTGTAGCTTTACTGATTACGGCATGGAGTCATCCTATTGGCTCCTACCGAGGGACTGGAGCACGGCGTGCCGTCCCAAAGCAGGTAGAGACAACGCAGGCAATCCTGGACCTCATCGCGCAACTGGATAGCACCAGGTACTTCAATACGATTTCGACACTAGCAGGTTGGAACCGTTATACGCATGGCTCACAAATCCTCAATGCGAGGGACTACATTCAGGCAGAGTTTCAGTCATTGGGGTTGATCACCGAATTGCAGTCATTCTCCGTTGGTAGTACGACGGCATATAACGTCATTGGCACGCTGCCGGGGACTACCCGTCCCAATGAGTGGTACATCGTCTGCGGCCATTATGATTCAATTTCCGAAAGCCCAAACACTGCGGCTCCAGGCGCAGAAGACAACGCAAGTGGAACGGCCGGCGTGCTTGAATTGGCGCGTGTGCTGGCTGATGAACCGCAGCCGGCGACAATTAAATTCATCGCCTTTTCTGGTGAGGAGCAGGGCTTGTTCGGCAGCAATGCCTATGTGCAGAGATTGATTGCTTCGGGCGATTTGAGCAAGGTGCAAGGCGTCATCAACATGGATATGATCTCTTACACGATTGACAGCGATTTGGATGTGTTGCTGGAGACGAGGCCGTTTGCTCAGTCGTTGCTTGATCTTATGCAGTTATCGGCTCAGCAGTTCACGTCGCTTCGTGTAGTCACGTCATTCAATCCGTGTTGCAGCGACCACATGCCATTTCTCAACAACAATGTGAAAGCGGTGCTTTCGATTGAAAATGATTGGAACGTCTATCCACATTATCATCGCACAACGGACACCCCTGATCATATCACGACGGCCATGGGCATGGAGATATTAAAGATGAACCTGGCCACGTTAGCTCAGTTGATGACAGGTGTCATCCCCAGTCTCAGAGTTGTCTCGCCCAATGGCGGCGAGGATTGGCAGACCGGCTCGACGCAAACGATCCAATGGACTTCAACAGGGACGATTGATAATGTGAAGATCGAGCTTTCGCGTAATGGTGGTTCCAGCTATGAGACGTTGTTTGCCACAACGCCCAATGATGGCACTCAGTCGTGGACAGTGACTGGCCCGGCCACCGGCAGTGCTCTTATCAAGATTAGCGACGTCACCAATCCGGCCACATTTGATGTCAGCAATGCCGTGTTCATTATCAGCGAGCCGCCGCCGCCCCCGCCGCCGCCCCCGCCGCCTGGCGGGTGTGCCGCGACAAAGGTGGTTGAGGGCGCCACGGACGCTGAAAGCACATTGAATCTACTTTACCGCTTCCGCGATGAAGTGTTGGCTTCGACTTCGCGCGGACGATACTATACACAGCAATACTACCGATTCTCCCCAGAGCTGACGAATATCTTGGCGCTACATCCGAATCTATTGATTGACACGCAGGGCAAGCTCGCCCGTTGGCGACCTATCATTCAATCGTTGGTGAATTTAAGAAGCGCAAGTGTCCCGTCCGTGGAACTGAATCTGCTCGATGAGCTCTTCAGATCATTTGCCGCAAAAGCCAGCCCTGCCTTACGAGAGACGATTGAACAGATTCGTCGCGATGTGCGCGACCCCGCTGTGCAAGCCGAATTCGGCATCCGCGTGAGTCGTTGAGGGACTGGACAGGCGTTGAATAGGTTCGCCCTTTTCAAGCTGGCACTTTTGTATCCTCGGCTCGTTTCAAAACTGAAATAGTCTTTGCACGTCCGATCAGTTTGCGCTTGCTCTGATAATCATCAACGACAAGCCAACATGCTGTAGCTCAACGTGTTTCATCGTCTCGATCGAGTTAATTGATTTGTCTCCCAACCGGCACAGAGTTTGCAATCTCTTGGGCAAGGAGGAATCCAAAATGAAACCGCCTGAGGATGTCGGACATCGCTCCAGAATGATTGAGGGCGCTCACTTGAGCGTGTCCCGGTGTTGTTGGTTGGTGTGTCACTGTCAGCCATGCGTCGTATCACGAAGTTTGATCTGCCAATCACTGACCTCGCTTAGCGAGGTAAAAGGGGGCTGAAATGATCCTGACTGCAACAGTGAACTGTTTGTCGTGTGACCAGCAGAATGAAGTTGGCGATGGCCTTTGCCATCACTGCGGGCGCTCCCTGCCGATGTTGTGTGAGGGGGCTAGGCTGCTTTCCTACGAAATTGGGAAGCAGCTCGACGCCTCTGCCAATCGTGTGACATTTCTGGCGGTAGATAACTACCGGGGCGAGCCCTGCATCCTTCATGAAGTTCTCGCGCAGCCGGGACAGGCCGGACTTCAGCACCGGCTGATGCAAGCGCTCATCCCCATTAAAGGTGTGACTTCTGCATCTGTTCAAGACTTTGTTATCCTCGCCAAAGAACATCATGGCTTCATTGCTGAGTATGTTGAAGGACACACGCTTGGTGAAGAGGTGAAACACGCCGGAGCGTTTTCAGAAGAAAAAGCGTTGACGACATTACACGAGATCATGGATGTTTTGGACGAGTTGCATCGTCATGGAGTATTTCATGGAGATATTACGCCGGCGCATGTCCTCCGGCAGAAGGCTGACGGTCAGTTGCGACTCATTTGTTTTGCTTCACTCACTGACTTGGCGATGTTGCTTGGGCAGGCTTCGGGCAGTGCCGTGATGGAAGGCTTGAGCCGTGTCGCGTATGCGCCGCCTGAACGACACGTGGGCAAGCTCAGTGCTGCGACGGATATTTACATGCTGGGCCTCACCTTTATCTGTCTGGTGACGGCGAGCGAGCCTTCGGAGGTCTATCGAGACTATTTCGATACCACTTCACAAATGTGGAGGACCGAAGCTCTGCCTGTGCGCGAGCATGTGAAGCAGGTTTTGGCGCGGATGCTTTGCTCGGAGGCCTCCGCGCGTTTTCAGACATTGGACGAGCTGCGGAATGAGCTGACGCGGTCCGAACACTTTCGCTCATGCAGCAACCCTGCATGCCAGGAGACGCTCGATGAAGCGCAGGCGATCTGTTCCGTGTGTGGGCATGAATTCGAGCGCGGATGGCTCACGCGATGGGAAGCCGAAACCTTAGAGCCGGCTTTCGCCAGTGACATCATCGAGGCGATAGCCAACAAGGACCAACTCTTCATCCCCTTGCAACGAATGAGGATCGAGCCGACGGCGTTGGAGCATCACTGGAATTTAGTTATCGAGCGGTTCACCGGCGCTGATGAAGCCAACTTGCAGGCGTGGTTACTTTCAGACTTGATACCTGTTCTTCAAAGCAACATGGTCATCCAGACGCGGCGCCTTGGCTGGGCCAAAAGGGACAGCCTGGTTGAAGCGGCGCTCTCGCGCGGCATGACGCGCGAGGCGGCTTTGGCGATTCTTCGTCAAGAATGTGCCAAACGAGCAGTCATCATCAAGCCGCGTTTGATGTATTGTCCGTCTACTGCGTGTGTCTGCTCGGTTATTCATCAAGACCTGAGCCTGTGCCCTGAGTCTGGCGCGAAGCTGGTTGAACCGAGTCTTGATGTCTGGATGGATCGGTTGGTGAGGCCTGCACTGAACGCGAACATTTGGATGACGCTGCAAGACAAGCAAGCGCTCATCGAGCGAGCAGTTGAGTGTGGGTTGCCGGCGCTGGAAGCGGAACGTGCGTTCACCGCCGAGGTTGAACAACGGATTGGCGCCGGCGTCGAGTGCTTTTCACAATGGGTCGAGAGAATCGCAGCGATTACCGAGCATGACGACTGCGTGACGGCGCAAACCGTTGCTGATTTCCTGGCTGAAGCAGAACGACTCGCGCTGCGCCCGGAGGCCGTTGACCAAACTTTGAATCTCTTGGTACCCCGCTACGCTCAGTTGCGGCTGGAAATGCAAAGCGCCGAAAGCGAGGAGTTGATGGACCGGCAGCCAGTTGATTTGATCGAGGGCTCTTCATCCGTCCTAGACGTAGCAAGAGAGGACTCAGAGCAACCCATACCGTCGCTCGAGTTTGATGCTGCGATGTCGTCAGCAACTCCTCTGGATGATGCCGGTGCCCTTGAATCTATTGCTGATGTATGCATGGATGTGAGCATGGTACACGCGCTCGGTCGAGAACTCATAGCCGCGCCCGTGATATGTGAGGAATCCACTTTTACTGAACCGGAGGAATCTTCGGATGATCAGACTGCAGTGATGAGCGAAACCGAAGATGAGACATGGAACTGGCTCTCGGCCAAGGTTGATGAAGTCGCCTGGCAAGAGCCTTCCGATGAGGTTTGCTCTTACGCTCAATCTGATACTGAGGTTGAGGTTGATGTAACCGCACACCGGTCACCTTGGGATGATCTATCTTCTGAGGAACTGTCCATGTCGCCGGTAGCGACGTCCCAAAACGATGAAATCTTCGGAAGCGCCCGCTTGGAGCAGGCCGGGCCTGCCTGCGACGAGCACGCCGGAGACGTGCGCTCCCAGGGTTTTTCGGGGGAGTTGTTCATCTCGCCCAGCCAACGCCCAGAAACAATGGGAATGGATGACAGGCAGGACGCCTCTGCCACATCCTCAGAGGAACTGCTCATGTGCTCTGGGTACACCACGAACGATGAAAATGATATTTCATGGGAGGCGTCATGGTTGAGTATGGAAACTGACTCGGCAGCTGGCGCCTCGTCAATCACAACGGTGATGAGTGATGGATCACCGTCGGATGCTTCCCAGCCAATGGCTGTTGAGCCGGTAGAGTCAGCAACGAGCATTGAGCAGGTAGGCAGGCACGGCATCAAGCGTCACCGATGGGCTATAGCGGCCGGATTACTACTTCTGGTGGTGGGTGGCTTGTCTGTTTTCCTATTGCGGGATGGCGCCAAAGCCAACAGCGCGCCCACGCTCTCTATGCTGGAGGCCAGTTCTGATCGAATCCAAGCTGGTCAAGAGGTAACATTAACGGCACAGGCGAGTGATCTGGATGGTGATTCGCTGGCCTACACCTGGAACGCCTCAGCAGGAACGATTGTCGGGCAAGGACAGCAAGTCGTCCTGCAAACGTCTGACTTGGACCCCGGAGCTGCACAATCGGTCGTGATTCGATTAGAGGTTCAAGATGGACACGGCGGTAGAGTGAGTGGGCAGAAGACGATCACCATTGAACCGCGAATGGGTCATTCATCGGAGTCGTCCGGAGCGCCGCTGGTGGTGACTAAGACAAGTCGAACGGTGCAACGCCCGTCTCAGGTGGAAGACGCCGCTACACTAGCAAAGAAAGCTGAGGAGTCGTTAAGCCAGGCTCAGGCTTTGTTTCAGAGTCGGCAGTATGACGCTGCCATCCAAGAACTGGAACGAGCTTTGAAAGCTGATCCGAATAATCCGCGGCTGCGCGAGCGTAAGGCGGCCATCGAGAAAGTGAAGGACATCTTGAATAAGCCGACTGACCAAGGGACGAACTGATGAGAAGCACCGGCGCAGGCCGATGGCAACAAGCGTTCACTCGTTCAGGCACAGCGCGACCCTGCGCAGCACGCAACAAAAATCAAGTGGGGAGGTCGCGCTGACCAAGCATCTCGATAAGGAGGCGCAGTGGCAATCATGGCACACGTGGCACATCAAGGAAGACAGAAAAGACAGCGTCGGATTCTTGTACTACTTATCGCGGCGGCGATGAGCGTCATTAGTTCATCGAGCGCGAGCAGCTCGTTCAGTGCTGAAGACGGACAGGCGGTTGCTTCTAAGCCCAAGGCGCTCAGCCTGGAGCAAGTACGGCAACTGATCGCTGTAGCGCCTGACGCCGTCGTGGCCGGCGAGATTCGCGAGCGTGGCCTTGAGTTTCGATTGACGCCCAAGGTTCTCGATCACTTGCGCACCATTGGTGTGGGCAGTGAAACGGCCAAAACACTCAATGCGCTCATGCCGGCCAATAGTTGGCCAACGCTTGTGCTGAAGGCTGAACGGACGGAGTTGGTTCATGGCGAGTCAATCACCATTGTTGCTGAAGCTAACGATCTGGATGATGACCCGCTTCAATATCGTTGGTTCACTTCTGCCGGCTCGATTGTCGGTGAAGGCCCGACCGTTCAGTTGCGCACCGAGAGTATTGGCCTTAACGCCCGCTCGCTCTCGTTCCTGGTGGGATTGGAAGTAGCCGACGGACGTGGAGGAGTCGCACGACAGGCGCTCGCCTTCTCACTGAAACCTCCCAACCGAGCGCCCAGCGCGTCCATTCGCGCAGAAAAGACCGAGCTGGTTCGCGGTGAAGACCTGGTTCTGGAGGCTGAAGCAAACGACCCGGATGGTGATCCGCTGGAGTTTCAGTGGTCAACCACAGGTGGCACGGTTGATGGTGACGGCCAGCGTGTGACACTACGAACTGACAAGATGACGCTCGAAAAAGGCTCTGACTCTGTCACCGTTGCTCTCAAGGTCACCGATGGCAGGGAGGGTACGGCCACGGATACACTGACGATTGAGGTTCGTGCGCCCAAACCAGTCGCTGTCACACCTGCCGAACCGATCAGGAGGGTCACTCCTCAATATCCGGTCTCGGCCCGGGCGCTCCGCCTTACCGGCCAGGTTGTTGTTGAGGTCACGATTGATGAGCGTGGAAACGTGGTTGCGGCCGAACCAGTGGAAGGACCACCGATGTTCTGGAATGAAGCGGTGGCAGCCGTCAAAATGTGGAAATTCCGTCCAGCAATGCAGGGCAATCAACCAGTGAAATCCACCAAGCGGATCGGATTTAGCTTTACCAATCCGTGAATCTCCTGAATCAGCAGAGTTGCCGAGTGATAAAAGCCCGTTTGATTGAAGCGACGGCGCTGAGCGCGACGGCCGTTGCGGCGTTCTGAATCTCTCTGGAGGCACCGGCCGGCGCATTGTGAGCGGACGATGGAGCAATCCGCTGGGATCGTCCGGGCGATGCGCGAGAGCGGATGGCCTTTGGCTTTAATCTCCAGCGTGTTGAACCAACGTTGCCCTTTCCTCTCTCGCCGTGCGTTAGACGATCGCGGGCGTGCTGCGAATGATCGTGGTGGTCGTTCTCTTGGCTTGCCATTGAGAGAAGCGAGCAGGTAAGATTCTGGACAATATGAAAATCAAAGTGTTTTCGCTGGCTCGTTACGTTGAAGAAGCTCTCAAAAAAGCAGAATACGCTCGCGATGAAGACGGCGTTGTGATTGCCAAGGTTCCTACGGTTTCCGGTTTTTTTGCGCAGGGGGATAGCTTTGAAGAGGCGCGTGAGAACCTGCGCGAGGTGATTGAGGGCAATGTGCTGTTAGCCTTGCAACTGGGCCTTGAGATCCCGCGTATCGAGGGAGTAGAGATTCTGGAGCGCCGAGTGGCTCGGCATAGCAAGAAAGCATGGCCAGACTCACACCGCTTAAACCGGCAGAAGTGATGCGTAAGCTGAGGTCGCTTGGCTTTCTCGGCCCGTTTCCCGGAGGTCGGCATCAACGGATGGTGCACCCGCAGACGAATAAGATTATTCCCGTGCCGGTGCATAAGGGAAAGGATGTCAGCGTCGGACTGATTCGTGAAATCATCCGCGAAGTGGGAATTTCAGTAGAGGATTGGATCAACCTCTAGGGCCTTGAGGGTTACTCATCATAGGTGAGTTGCAGTCGGTTTATTCCACCGTTTTTTGTAGAAGCACCGGCCGGCGCATTGTGAGCGGCCGATGGAGCAATCCGCTGGGATCGTCCGGGCGACGCGCGATGTCCCGGCGTGTGTACGGAATGGTAGGGATGATGGATCAATTCGCTGGGATCGTCCGGGCAATGCGCGAGAGCGGATGGCCTTTGGCTTTAATCTCCAGCGTGTTGAACCAGCCGAACGGGCTGCGGTATGTAGTGAACCCGCGCGCGGCGAGCGTTGAGGCTAATTCCTTCAAGACATCAACAGCGACCGTCGGGTTGGCCAGCTCGGCGAACAAGTGCGCGAACGAATGCACCACCAGCGTAGAGACCTTCAGTTGACGCGCGATTGTTTCGATCTCTTGAGCCGCTCGTTGGACAACGAGTGTGGGATTTGATTCGTCGGACTTTTCCACAGCGGTGAGAATGACGATCGCTTCCTCGACGGCAACGACTCGTTCAATTGGCTCTTCGATCAGTTTGGAGCGGCCCTTCTCGGTCAATTCACTTCTGAAGGCATCAACATGAATCATCAGCATTCTCATCGGCGGGCCTCCGCCAGCACGCTTCTGTGAGCCGGGCGTACAATCGCTGCGATCCGTTCGATCTGGCCGAGCAATTGGCGGAATTGTTCTGGCGTAATCGCTTGTTGGCCGTCGCACTGAGCGGTTTCCGGCTGATGGTGAACTTCTACAAGGAGGCCGTCGGCGCCGACAGCGACGCTGGCGCGAGCCAGTGGCATCACTTTGCTACGATCCCCCGTGCCGTGGCTCGGATCAACAATGATCGGTAAATGGGTGAGCTGTTGCAGCGTCGGCACAACCGTCAGGTCAAGCGTGAAGCGCGAATGCTGTCCGAAGGTTCGAATGCCGCGTTCGCACAGCACCACATTGGGATTGCCTTCGAGCATGATGTATTCAGCCGCCAGCAGGAGTTCTTCCACCGTGGCGGCCATGCCGCGTTTCAACAGCACGGGCAGTGGCGAGCGGCCGGCGCGTCGCAGCAGGCTGAAATTTTGCATGTTTCGCGCGCCGATCTGAATCATGTCGGCATACGCCTCCACTAGTTCGAGGCTCTCTGCGTCGAGCGCTTCGGTCACCACGGCAAGGCCGAATCGTTCGCGGGCTTCTGCAAGGATGCGCAGCCCGGGTTCACCTAAGCCTTGGAATGAGTAAGGCGATGTGCGGGGCTTATAGGCTCCGCCACGAAACAACTTGATGCCCAGCCGACTCACCTGCTCAGCGATGGTCAACGTTTGCTCGCGGCTTTCGACAGCGCACGGGCCGGCGATGATTGTGAGTGCATCTCCGCCGATCTGGACGCCGCCAACGTTGACCACGGTCTTCGTATCGCGCGCTGCCCAACTGACCAGATGAAATGTTTTTAGTGCGTTCATGCTGTTACATCCGTTCGGGCGCCTCGATGCCCAGCACAGCGAGCGCCCGCCGCAACTGGCGCTCAACGATCTCCGTGATGGCGAGCAACAGCGTTCGTCGTGATTGATCTGGCTCACGCAAGATCGGGTAGTTGTGATAAAAGACGTTGAATCGCTGCGCCAACGTGAATGCGTGTTTGGCCACAAAGGCTGGTTCGAGGCTGTCGCACGCCTGGTCAATGACTCGATCGAGCCGCCCGGCCTGATAAATGAGCGACCACAGTTCAGTTCCGTCCTCGCCATTGAGTATCTGACGAAGCGACTCTTCCGGCACGCTGTCAATCGGCTCTCGTCGCAGGCCGGCCGCTTCAGCCTTGCGGAAGATACTATTGGCGCGAACGACAGCATACTGAATATAGGGGCCAGTTTCGCCTTCAAACGAGAGCGCTTCTTGAAAATCGAATGTGATGGCTGTTGTCCGGGTGTATTTGAGCAAAAAGTATCGCAAGGCGCCGATGGCAATCTGATGAGCCACGTCTCTTTGTTGATCTACTGGCGCGTCGGGCTGCCGCGCGCGCACTTCGGCCAGAGCGCGTTCTTCAAGTTTGTCAATGAGGTCGTCAACTTTGACGCCGAGTCCGCGACGACCCGACATATTGATTTGTTGCCGGCGCAGTTCATCGGGCTGGAGTTCAATGCCCAGCTCCAGACAAGCCTGCGGCGAGAGCGCCACCTTCTCATACGCAACGTGAGCGGATCGGCTCAAATCCAGCTCCGGCGCGACTCTGGCCAGCGCCTCTTTGACGTACTTCTGGGGATATGTCTGTTCAACGCCGATCACGTTCAGATAAGCAGCGCCGAAACCAAACATCGGACGGGTTTGGCGTGTCTGCTGAGTGACTTCAGTTGTCGTGATCCATGTTTCGTGTTTGTCCGGGTAGGTGCGAAACGGTTTGTAGTTGAAATCTACGCCGAGCTTGCCCAGTTTCCACAGATGGTAGGCAATATCCTTTCCTGTGTAATTGACCGTACCATCTGAGCGGACCAGCACCTTATCGGGATCATAAGTTGGCTGCTCACGTGCCGGCAGGTCTTCTGTTTCTTCCGATGTTTGAGGGCTGGTATCTGAGAGTTGAGTTTTGAAGTCCGAAGTCTGATGTTTATCTTCCGCCTTCATCACCCAGCAACCAGCGTTGCGGCCTGTGGTCTCATAGACGATCGTGCCGGTTTGTTTGAGGATTTCAAAGGCCAACTCCCAGAAATGCAAATGGAGAATATCGCTTTCACGCGGCAGCAAATCATAGCGAATCCCCAGCCGGTCGAATGTATCGAGGTGACAATTCAGGATGCGCGTTGAAATGTAATCGGCCATGAGAGCCGTCGGATGGCCTTCGATTTCCATCTCTTTCAGTGTTCGGCGACGGTAGTCGAGGTTGTGCGCATCCTGTTCATACCACTGTGTCACCCGCGCGTAGAGGTCCCAGCAGTAATCATCGAACTTGCCGGTTATCTGCTGAATGTCATCCAGCGATTTCTTTTCAAGATAGAGAAAACCGACAACGACATCGGCCACTTGCACGCCGGTATTGTCAATGTAGTTATGAACTTCGACGCGCCGGCCTGTAGCCCGCAGGAGTCGGACGATGGTGTCACCAAGCAGCGCATTGCGCAGATGGCCGACGTGGGCTGCTTTGTTGGGATTGACGCTGGTATGCTCGACGATGATTTTGTCGCCTGCTGGCAGCGGTTGCTGCCAGGGCTGCATGAGCTGACGCAGGTAAGACGGACGATCGAGAAAGATGTTGATGTATCCGGGGCCAGCAATCTCAACACGCGCGATGCCGTCAATCCCGGTGAGGTCAGCGGCGATGGCTTCGGCTATCTTTCTTGGATTTTGCTTCTGGCCGGTTGATTTGCTCAACTGTTTAGCCAGCTCAAACGCGATGGGCAACGCGATGTCGCCCAGTTGTGGCGAGGGTGGCGTTTCCACCGGCATGTCGTCACAAGCAATGTGATACTTCTCTTGAATAATGGCGAGGATGCGTTGTTTGATCGTTGTTTCGATGGATGCCATATCTACGTGTCGCTTTTTTCACAGGCCGTCAATTTGGCTAAGATGTCGTCGCGGATCCTGTTGATGCGTTGACCGATGAAGACGCCTTGATTGGTGAAGCTCGTTCCGTCGGGGATTCGGTACCAGTCAAAGTCGAAGCGGCCACACGTATAGTTGAACAGCGAGGCAAACTGAGACTCTTCAAATCGCACAATTCCTTTGGCGCGATACACAGCGCGGGGCAGTCGTTTGAGGAACTTCTCAAATTTCTCGCGGTCCAGCAAACGCGCGCCTTCATAAGTGAACGACTCGATGCCGTCATCCCGTAGATGATCGGCATGAGCCGTAGCCGCGCCGTTCATTTTGGCCTGCTGCATGGCTCGGAGTCGTTCGCGGTGCACTGCGGCTGCCGTGCCGAAAAGGATGTCGTGCGGCGCTTGCCCAAAACTCGTCGGCACGACCAACGCGCGGCGATTGCGCCACCACAGCCGCCGTTTGACGCGGTTAAGCTGACGTTCATTAACCAGGTCTGTTTTGTTAAGCACAATGAAATCGGCGGCAGCCACTTGTCGGCGGGCTACCGAGTTGCGCTTCATTTGTTCGATCACGTTGGCTGCATCGGCAACAGTGATGATGGCGTCGGTGCGAAATCCCGCCGTATGGACTTCATCGGCCAAGCGCAGTGGGTCAGCCACGCCCGTGGTTTCAATGATAATCAGATTGGGATTGGCGGTCTCCACGATGGACTGCAGAGCCAACGCAAACTGGTAATTGACCGAACAGCAAATGCAGCCTGAGGTCAGTTCGATCATCTTTTCCACGTTGAGACATTCGATCTGCTTGCCGTCAATGCCGATCTCGCCGATTTCATTGACGATGACAGCCACCCGTTTTTGATTCAACCCATGCTGCAAAATGTGCTTCAGCAGCGTGGTTTTGCCGCTGCCTAAGAAGCCCGTCACGATGTTCACTGCGCAAAACATCGTTGTCACCTCCGCTATCGAGAGACAAGTAAGATTAACACATTTCAATCAGCCTAGCACCGATCACAGCCGTTCGAGGATAAAATTGGTCATCAGTGTTCGCAGGTGTTTGACTAGGAGCGGATCGGTCACGCCGTGACGCGATTGCGGGTAGAGCATTAGGTCAAATTGTTTACCGGCCTTTTGCAACGCGTAGACGAACTGAATGGTGTTTTGCATGTGAACGTTGTCGTCAATTGTTCCGTGAATCAGGAGCAGTCTGCCTGAGAGGTTTTCGGCAGCGAACACGGGAGAACTCTTTTTATAGCCGTCAGGATTGTTCTGTGGCAGGTCCATATAACGTTCGGTGTAGATGGTGTCATAATTGCGCCAATCGGTCACCGGCGCGCCGGCGATGCCGATTTTGAAGCTGCGACTATGCGTCAGGGCATAAGCCGTCAAGAAGCCGCCGTAGCTCCATCCCCACAGGCCAATGCGAGTGGCGTCCACATAGGGCTGCTGCTTGAGCCAGCTCAGGCCATCTTCCAGGTCTTGCAGTTCCAACTCGCCGAAGCGGCGATAGACAGGCCAGGCTGATTCGACGCCTTTGTTGCTTGCCGTGCGATTGTCGCAGACCCAGATGATGTAGCCTTTTTGCGCCAGCATCTGATGCCACATATAGGTGGTTCCACCCCAACCGTTGCGAACGAGCGGCGCTTGTGGGCCGCCGTAGACATGACACATCACCGGGTATTTTTTCCTGGGATCGAAATCCGGCGGTTTGATCATCATCGCTTCCATGACGAAGCCATCGCGGGTTTTGACCTGCATGAACTCGGTCTTGCCCAGTTTGTACTGTTTCAATGCTTCGACGCGATTCTCATCAATCAGGCGAAGCAGGCGTCCGTCGGCATGGTGCAGTCGCACTTGTGTTGGCGTCGTCCAATCGCTCCAGTAATCAATGTAGTAGCTCAATGGTGGATTGAAATCCACGCGATGCCAACCCTCTGTCTTGGTTAGGCGCGTCAGGCCCGCGCCATCGAGCCGAATCCGGTAGGCATGAAGCCCAATCGGGCTGTGTTCAGAGCTGGAGAAATAGATGAAGCGTTGGGCTTCGTCCAGGCCGTGATAGGCGCGAATATCCCAGGCGCCGTTGGTGATCTGACGAATGAGCTTGCCATCCGCCGCGTAGTGATAGAGGTGCTGACGGCCGGTTCGTTCGCTCAACCAGAGGAATGAGCCATCGGCAAGCCAATGCGGGTCGTCAAGCACATTGACCCAGGCTTTCGACGTCTCCCGCAAGATGGTCCGGGACTGACCGGTGGCCGCATCAGCCAGATTTAAGTCGAGCCAGGTTTGTTGGCGGTTCTGCACTTGGTAGACGACCTGCTGGCTGTTGGGCGTCCAGTTGACTTTGACGATTAGAAATTCAGCCGCTTGATAGGGGAACAGATCAACCCATTGTGTTGCGCCGCCGAGGGCCTTCACCACGCCGAGCCGAGCTACCGGATTAGGATCGCCCGCCTTGGGATACGGGGTGACTTCCAGCTCCAATCGGTAGGGGATGTGATTCACCACCGTGAATGGTTTCACCATGGATTCGTCCAGTTGCAAATAAGCGATCTTGGTTGAATCAGGGCTCCACCAATAGCCTTTGAAATTGCCTCGCCCGTAAATCTCTTCTTGGTAGACCCAGTCCAATCGCCCATTGAGTCGTTGAGGTCCGCCGTCTTGCGTGAGGGCGCGTTCCTGTTGAGTGGCGATGTCCACCACATACAGATTGTAGTTGCGCACAAAACTGACAAACCGTCCATCTGGACTGAACTCCTCGCCGACTTCCTCTTCCGCTGAAGCGGTCAAGCGCAGAGCCGACTGGTTGCCGAAGTGGTAGTAGTACAGATCGTCGGCGTGATTGATCAGCGCTGCGGAAGCGTCGGCGTTCATTGTGTAGCGGCCCTGCTGGGCAATGGCTTGCGCTGTCTCTTGAGTGAATCCGGCCAGCTTCAGCAGCGCCGATTGCATAGCCGCCGGATCATGAAAACGGGTGGCTTCGCCCGTCGCTGCTGAGACTTTCCAGAGCGTCATCGCGCCTGTCTTGTCGTCTTTCTTGCGTTGCAGGAAGTGTTGGCCGTCAGGCAGCCATTGTAAATCCAGCGGCGGTGTGCCATTAAAATTGATCCTCTTTTGTGGATCATACAGATCGTCAAGTGTCAGGAGTTTGTCTTGAGCGAAGACGGGAACGGCAGCCAGCATGAGATTGACTAGAATCCAAATAGTTGCAATGCGACGCATACGGGTGATTCCTCAACTTTCCAAGGCTGAATTCAAGAGCCTAGACAAGTATCATATCCCGCTTTGAGGCGTCAACCGTCTGTCCGATTAGCGGGCTTCGTTCCAAATGATGTGCATTGAGCGCGTCTTTGCGGTATCTTTGAGGCTCAGCTATGAACATTTCGCCGGCAACGCTTTTGCACACCGCTCAGCAACACACATCATTGATGGTAGAGACGCTCAAACAACTGGTCGGGCTGGAATCGCCTTCGACCGATCCGGCCAGCCTCGATCGTATCGCTCAATTCGTCGCAGAGTGGTTGCGGCAACGCAACATTGCGGTCGAACAGATTCCGGTGCGGGGCAGCGGGCCGATTGTTCGCGCTCGTGTTGGCGCCGGTCAACGGCCGGTGATGCTGCTTGGGCATCTGGATACGGTCTGGCCAGTAGGAACTCTTGAGCAGCGCCCCGTCCGAATTGAACAAGGCCGATTGTATGGACCTGGAGCGTTTGATATGAAAGGCGGCGTCACAGTCGCGCTTTATGCCTTGCACCTGCTTCAGGCGTTGCAACTGGTGCCACCGCGCGGCGCTGTGTTGTTGTTGACGCCGTTGGAAGAAGTGGGCAGCGACAGCTATCGAGACCTGTTGGAAGACGAAGCCCGACGTTCGCAGTGCGTGTTAGTGTTAGAGCCACCGATGCCCGGCGGCGCGGCCAAAACGTCCCGCAAGGGTGTTGGCCGACTCCTGATGCGAATTCGCGGTCGGGCAGCGCATTCCGGTTTGGCGCCCGAAGCGGGCGTTAGCGCCATTCATGAGCTGGCGCACCAAATTTTGGCGCTCGAACAATTGAACAACGTCCGGCCGGGCGTCACCATTAACGTCGGTGTCGTGCGGGGCGGTTTGCGCGCCAATGTGGTAGCCGATGAAGCTGAAGCGCAGATTGATGTTCGCTTTGACTCGCTCGTGGACGGACAAGAGGTCATATCAAAAATCTTTCAGCGGACACCTGTGTTGGCCGGCGCTCAATTGGAATTCAGTGGTGGGATCGCAGCGCCACCGTTGGTGCGAACTGAGCGTGTCGTGGCGTTGTATCAGCATGCCCGGACGCTGGCCGAAGAACTCGGTTTTCAGTTGCCGGAAGCAGCCGCCGGTGGCGCCAGCGAAGGCTGCTATACGGCGGCTGTGGGGACGCCAACGCTGGATGGATTAGGGCCTGATGGCAACGGCGCTCATGCCGTTGACGAACATGTGTTGATTGCCTCGTTGCCGCAGCGTGTGGCGCTGCTCGTGCGAATGCTCCTCACCCTGTGAGTGCGCCAAGCTGGCCGCGCTGAATGCGCGGTCCGGGGCAAATACCAAACAGGAGTGACCAACATCGTGGTGTTGCAACGTCAGTCAAGTGGGCATCTGATTGTGGTCATCGGCGCGGGTCCTGCCGGTATTTTCGCAACGCGCAAGTTAGTTGAATCAGGGCACACTGTGGTGTTAGTCAACCGAGACATCAAGCCAGGCGGTTTGGCCGAATACGGCATTTATTTCAACAAACATAAAATGAAGGAGGGCATCCGCAAACAATTTCGCACAATCTTGAGCAGTCCCGACGTGCATTATGTCGGCCACGTGCGCATTGGCGAAAAAGCTGACCTGCGATTGAGCGAATTGCAGGCGATATTGCAACCCAGCGCGACCATCATTGCCGTCGGCGCGCAGGGCACCAAATACCTTGGCATCCCAGGCGAACGCATGCCCGGCGTCTATCACGCCAAGGATGTGGTCTATCACTACAACCTGCTGCCGCCGTTCAGCGGATTCCATTTCGATTTTGGCCAGCGCGTCGCCATTATCGGCATCGGCAATGTGATGGTTGACGTGGCTCACTACCTAGTTCATGAAAAGCGGGTCGCCGAGGTCATTGTCATTGCGCGACGTGGCCCGCGCGAACGCGCCTATTCCGATGCAGAGATTAAGGCCATCTCGGCCAACATAGACGGCGAGTCATTGCGCCGCGAACTGGAGCGCATCCGCGCGCGGCTACAAATATACGGTCAGTCGCTAGAATCACTCTACGACGAGCTGATGAAGTACAAAGATGTTCCGGCCAAAGAAGGGACCAGTCCAACGCGCGTGACGTTTCAGTATTTGAGCATGCCGGTGGAGATTGTGGCGGGAAGCTTCGGGCATCCTACGACCGTGATTGTTGAAGATACTGAGCTGTACAAAAAGGAAGGAGAACCATTTCTTTTTCCCAGAAACCTTGGCACGCGCCGCGCCATCGCTGTGGACAGCGTCGTATTTGCTGTCGGCGACGAAGTAGATGAAGCGCTTGGTATCCCGTTTGAGGCAGGCATCTATCCGACGAACCCATCTCCTGACCCGGAGCATCCGGGTGATGAGCAGTACCAGTTGTATGATCCGGTCAAGCAAACCGTGATGGAGGGCATGTTCTGTGTCGGATGGTCGCGCAAGGCATCAGATGGCGTAGTCGGCAAAACACGTCAGGATGCTGAACGAGGCGTCGTGGCGGTCAATCATTATTTGCAGCGGGTTCAACCGGGTTCATCAGACCAAATCGCTGAGAAACTGACTCGCTTGCGTCAGGCATTGCAAATCCGAGGCGTCCAGTATGTGGAATATCCGGCGGTGCAACTGCTGGAACGCTTGGAGCAACAGGAAGCCGAGCGGCGGGGTCTGGAATTTTTCAAGCTGGCCACCAGTCACCAGATGTTGGAGGCGATCCGTTCAGGTCAAATCAAACCAACGGAGTAGGCTCCCCTTGTCATTTTTAGAGCGATTTTCAATTGCCTTTAGCGGGGGCCTCACATCTTGCGGGTTCATGCACGCTGCAAGCGTTCGCTCCTAGGGTAACCTCATTCACAAACCGCTCTCAGCTTGTTGAATCTTGTCAGCGCGATGACCACACGGCCTGAGATCAACCGGCTGCCTGACGTGTGTGAGTAACACTTCTTCCGATAGCCTCACCGGTGGTAGTCGGAGGCATCCTCGCTGGTCATCTGGATCATCTGCGGCGGATACTGCAAGACCTTGCTTGTTACCAAGGAATCGCTCTGCAAAAATTTCTCACGGCAAGGATCGCTCGACTCTCACGCGATACAACAAACAGCGTGAATATAAATCGGGTGGTTGAGGTGGACTGCCAAGCTTTTGACACGTCAATATGGCTGCTTGCGGAATCCGTCTGACGCGATTATTCTGGTCGTGTCGAGGAAGACAGACGATGAACACGCAGATGTTGCGACAGGAGATCGTTGAAAAGCTGATCTCCTTTTTTGATGCCAAGCCAGAGGTGACCTTGGCGTATCTCTATGGATCGTTTCTTCGTCGCGACGAATGGCGCGATCTGGATGTGGCTGTGTGGATTAACGAAGGCATGCTGATGGGACGTGATGCGGTTGACCACGTACTGCGGCTTGGCGCCGAACTGGAACGATTCCTCGGCTGGCCGAGAGTTCAAGTGGATGTAAGGCTCATGAATGAGATGGGCCCTGCTTTTCAATACGAGGTGATCAGGACTGGGCGACTTGTCAAGAGCGTGGATAGACCGACGCAGGTTCGTTATGAAGCGCGTGTGATGAGCGAGTATCTGGATTTTAAGTGGTTGTTGAACGTCTACGATCGAAGATTATTGCAGGAGGTTCGCCAGTGGTAGTCAGGGAGATCATCGCCGGTCATCTGGATCATCTGCGGCGGTTCCTGCAAGACCTTGCTCGTTACCAAGGAATCGCTCTGGAAGAGTTTCTCACCGACCGCGACAAACAGAATATGACGCTATTTGCTCTCCTTGAAGCGATTCAGCATTGCCTCGACCTGGGAAATCACATTATATCTGAGAAAGGGTGGGGCAGGCCGCAAACATATCGCGATGTCTTTCTTGCACTATGGGAGCATCATTTGATTGATGTCTCCTTGCGTGACCAATTGGTGGAGCTGGCCGGTTTTCGCAATCTCCTGGTTCACATGTATGGGAAGCTAGACCTAGAAAAGGTCTACGAGCGGCTCCAATCGGCTCCGTCGAGCATGAAGGCATTTGCCAAAGTCGTGGGAGAGTTACTGGAAGAGGAGAGTGGTCACCAGCCGTGAGCGCAATTATCATTCAGCAACGCCGGCTCGTTCGTGAGTTGTTGGAACGGGAGAATGATCACCAGCCGCGCGTGCGATCGTTTGGCGGGTCAGTGCCGCTCAGACCGAGGAAGGCTCGCCGGCTGGCTTGACCCGCCATACTGTCCACACCCACAACCTTGCGTGATAGTTGAGACCGAGGAAGGCTCGCCGGGCTGGCTTGACCCTCATGCCGATGTTCGCTATCTTGTCACCACGTGAAGACAGCGAGCGTGGTTGCCATCATTCCCGCGCGATACGGTTCCCAGCGGTTACCCGGAAAAGCTCTCGCCGACATTGCTGGTCGGCCCATGATCGTGCATGTCATGGAACGTGTGCGGCAGGCTCGTCGCATTCGTCGTGTGATCGTCGCCACGGATGACGAGCGGATTGTTGAGGCTGTCGAGCGATACGGCGGCGAAGCGGCGATGACCTCGCCCCATCACGCCAGCGGCACCGACCGCGTGGCTGAAGTGGCTGCGTCGCTCAACGCTCAGATCATCGTCAACGTGCAGGGGGACGAACCGTTGATTGAGCCGGCCACGATCGAAGCTGCGCTGGGGCCGATGTTGCGCGATGAGTCAATCGAGATTTGTACGACCTCCGAACCGATCACGTCTGTTGATGACGTGTTTGATCCCAATGTCGTCAAAGTGGTCACCGATCGTCGTGGGTTTGCGCTCTATTTTTCGCGGAATCCGTTGCCCTATCTGCGCCGCGGCGATGCGATGCAATCCGTCCTTCACCAACAACCTGAATGGCTCGCTTTTTATCGCAAGCACACGGGACTGTATGTGTACCGTCGCGATTGTTTGCTGCGGCTGACGCAGCTTGAGCAATCATTGTTGGAGCAATTGGAGCGGCTGGAACAACTGCGCGCTCTGGAGCACGGCATCCGAATCAAAGTTGTGCCGGTTCGTCAGCAATCTATCGGCGTGGATACAGCGGCTGATCTGCAACGTGTGCGCGATCTTCTCAGGGAGGCACAAGCAAATGGCTAAGTATATTTTTGTCACGGGCGGGGTGGTGTCCAGCTTGGGCAAGGGCATCGCCGCCGCTTCCATCGGATCATTGCTGGAAGCGCGTGGCATGAAAGTGACGTTGCTCAAGTTTGATCCCTATATCAACGTGGATCCGGGCACGATGTCCCCATTCCAACATGGCGAGGTCTACGTCACCGATGACGGCGCGGAAACAGACCTTGATCTCGGCCATTACGAGCGCTTCACCCACGCGCGGATGAGTCAAGACAATAACTGGACAACCGGTCGGATTTACCTCTCGGTCATCGAAAAGGAGCGTCGCGGCGATTATCTGGGCAAGACGATTCAGGTCATCCCGCATATTACCGATGAGATCAAGCAGGCCATCAGGAACGTTTCGTCGGGCGTGGACGTGGTGATCGTAGAAATCGGCGGCACGGTGGGCGACATCGAATCACAACCATTTTTGGAAGCGACGCGCCAATTGGGCAACGAGGTCGGCAAAAACAACGCGCTGTTCGTGCATCTGACATTGGTGCCTTATATCCCCACTGCCGGCGAGTTGAAAACCAAGCCGACACAACACTCAGTCAAGGAGCTCCGGGCTATCGGTATTCAACCTGACATCTTGTTGTGTCGCACCGAACGGGCGTTGCCGCCGGATATAAAATCGAAGATCGCCCTGTTCTGTAATGTTTCCGAACAAGCGGTGATTGCAGCCCGCGACGTCGAATTCATCTATGAAGTGCCGTTAGAACTGGCCAAAGAGGGCTTGGACAACTTGATCGTTGAACGATTGCAGTTGGACACTCAGCCGAGCGATTTACGCGATTGGCAAAAGCTGATTGATCGCATGAAAAATCCTGCTGGCAACGTCACCATCGGCATTGTCGGCAAGTATGTTCAACTGGAAGATTCCTATAAGAGTTTGAACGAGGCCTTAGCGCACGGCGGCGTCGCCAATAATTTGAAAGTGAATATCCGTTGGGTCGAGTCAGAAGACCTCGTGACAGATGAACATTGGGAAGAGAGACTACAAGACCTCGACGCCATTCTCGTGCCTGGCGGGTTTGGTCGTCGCGGGATTGCCGGCATGATTAAGGCTGTCGGCTATGCTCGTCGCCGTCATGTCCCCTTCTTTGGAATTTGCTTGGGCATGCAATGCGCCTGCATCGAATTTGCCCGCCACGTCTGCGGCCTTGAAGACGCCGACAGCACAGAGTTCAATCCTGATACCCCGTACAAAATTTTTTACAAGCTGCGTGACCTAATCGGTGTGGAAGCGATGGGCGGGACGATGCGCCTTGGCGCGTATGAGTGCGTGCTTGCGCCGGACAGCCTCGCCCGTCGTATTTACGGGACCGACGAAATTTCAGAGCGCCATCGCCATCGCTACGAATTCAATCCGGAGTTTGAAGCCATATTCCGTCAGCATGGACTGATTGTCTCCGGCAAATCACGCGACGGGCGATTTCTGGAGATGATTGAGTTGGCCGATCATCCCTGGTTTATCGGCTGCCAGTTTCATCCTGAGCTGAAATCGAAGCCGCTCCATCCACATCCGCTGTTTGTCAGTTTCATTGCTGCTGCTCATCAGCATCGGTTGCGGGCCGAGACGATTGAACCCAATAGAGTGACAACAGAAATGGCGACACCCGAGAAGACCGCCATCGTTGGGACCATCGGCGATTGACAATCGTCAACGAGAGCGACTGCTTTATTCGACGCTGATCAGCGCGGCCAGCGCCCGATAGGTTTTCTCGCCGATTCCGTCAACGATCAGCAGGTCTTCCGGTCGAGCAAACAGACCATGTTTGTCACGATGTTCGACAATTGCTCGTGCGGTGGTTGGTCCAATGCCGGGCAGCGTCTCTAGCTCCGCCGCCGAGGCCCTGTTGATGTTGATCCGTCGGCTCGTTTCAGTCAAAGGATGTGAGGGCGACGACGCGACTGGAGTGACCGTCACGTTGATATTGTTCGGTTGGTTCGTTTCAGTCGAAGGGCTTTCGACTGAGCCTGTCGGCGGAGTGGCAGGCCCTGTGTGACCTATCATCGAGGTCGGATCAGGCTTGAGCACGAACGTCAACCCAAGCCCGATGATGACGAGACTGAGTGCAGTGCCCATTCGCTTCATCGCTGTCCGTAGATTTTCAGTTTGAATTCATCGTTGATTAAGCGCAGTTCAGGACGCAAGCCGGAAAATCGCTGACTGGTGTGTAAAATCATCGGAAGCCCGCCGCTGCTCATTGGCAGTCCGTAGTAGCGGCTCGTGAACACGGCTTTCATCCGCGGATACGGTGGGTGAGCGACGCCATAGCAATAGGCTTCGATCGGCGTTCCATTGCTGCGCGCCGGGTTAATCAGCTCGATCCGATCATCGAAAATCAGCAGTCGCGTGTTGACATCGCGCAATGTGTAGTCGCGGTGGATGAGTGTATTGCTCACAGCTTCCAGGATGGCCGGACGATAATAGCTAGCGCGGGGTGGCACGGGTGAGGGAATTTGAGACCACAGGCGCGTCGGGCGCTCAACCTCCAGCAGGTCAGTGTAGCGGGCCAGAAACGCGAGTGTCGCTTCATACAGTGTGGCCAGATTACCCTGGAGTTCCACTTGTTCAACGATAGGGTCTTCGACCTGCGTGCCGGCAAAGCGCGTCGCAATGACACGACTGCGCGGCCAGAGTTCAGCGACGCGTTTGTTTTTGCCAAACAGCAGAAGGCCAGCCAAGGTCGGCACAGTTTCCAACGGTCGGGCTACGGCAAGACGCAGATAGCGAGTCATCACCACATCAATCGGGTAGCCGTGCGCTTCCAATTCACCCAGGTCGCCGCCACGCACTTCACGCACATAACTCCAGAAGAGCGCTTCATCAATATCGTCCAGCGATGCCGCCATCACCGGAATTAACTCGTAGCCCTGCGAAATCTGAGGATTGTACATCTCAGAGATTTCTGCTTGGGTGGCTTCACGTTTGACCGAGCCGATGCGAATGTAACAGCGATGGTCTTGCGTGAAATAGGGTCGGTGAGGACCTTTGGCTTCCAAGGCAACGACACGTTTGCCGTTATCAAAACTGATTTTGTTGATGTATGGATGCAACGGCGGCACGATCATTTGTTGGCACAATTGAACAAGTTCTTGCTCGATGTGTTCAGGGTCGTCAACGCCTTCGATACGACGTTGATCTGTCACACCAAAGACAATGAATCCGCCACCTGAATTGGCCAGTGCGACCACTTCCGCAGCGATTTTTTCCACGTTGTTGAATCGAACCTTCAGTTCAACGTAGGAATCTTCTCCACCGTGAATCAGTCCCAGCAGCTCAGTTCGGTCTAGCGTCAAGTGGTCAGCAGCAAATCGTTGCTCAAAGAATGAACGGGCAGACATGGGCAGGTGATGATTGCGGCGCGGGCGTCTTTTTGACATGATCGTACTCCCCGTTGAAGGTATGCTGACACGGTGGGATTATACACCAATTCGGCGCAAATGGTAGCCCTGGGCTGATGGGCGCCAGCGTTTATCAAGCGAACTAGCGCGTCGCGGAGCGATCTTCAACTTCTCAAGGCTTGGGTTCTCCCTTGGAAGTAGCCCACGAAACACACGAAGCTCACGAAAGGATTGTATCTTCATCGTTCGTGGCAGGCGCGCAGCGCATGGGCGATTCCTGACTTTATCTTGGAGTGCGCCGGCAGAGCGAAGCGGCGACGGCGCTTTCGGTCCCGACACTCCGCACCGGGCCAAAGCGGCGTCGCGCCCTGCGGGCTTGCCGCCGCACTCCAAAACGCATGCTCCTTTGAACATAACATTTTCATGCTTCGTGGCGAACGTAAGTTCATGGGCGATTCCTTGAGAATGTGGCATAGGCGTTCCGCCTGTGGTCCATTCTGATTCTTCATGGCATGCCATCGCATAGGGGCGACTCCTCTATAGACCGACAGAGTTTCGGCGCGGTTGAGCCGGAGGCAGCCGGTCGCTATAATCAGGCGGTCGTTTCCATTATAGATCGCGTGGTAGAGGGAGGCGCTGTTTATGAGCGATAAAATTCCGTTGAACAAAGACGACAACTATTCAAGCGAGATCATTGCTGCGCGGCAGCGGTTCATCGAAGAGAAGACCGGCGTGACGTTGCGTCACCTGAAGGCGTATTCGTTCGATCCGAGACTGACGCAAGGCAACATCGAAAATTTCACCGGCGTGGCGCAAGTGCCAATCGGTTTTGCCGGCCCGCTGCGAATCAATGGTGAGTATGCTCAAGGTGATTTCTACATCCCGCTCGCCACTACTGAAGGAACGCTCGTGGCTTCGTACAATCGCGGCATGAAAGTCATTAACCTGAGCGGTGGCGTGACGACGACGGTCGTGGTGGACCAGATGCAGCGAGCGCCTGTCTTCGTCTTCGACTCAGCGCGTGAAGCGCGTGCCTTCTGCACGTGGATTGACGAACATTTTCAGGACATCAAAGAGGTCGCTGAGTCAACAACCCGCGTCGGCAAGCTGAAGAATATCGAGCGTTATCAGGCAAACAAGTTCATTTATCTACGCTTCAACTTCAAAACCGGCGACGCGGCTGGGCAGAACATGGTCGGGCGGGCAACGTGGGCTGCCTGCGTTTATATTGCCGCCTCCAACCCGACTGTGAGGCGATGGTTTCTGGAATCCAATTTTGCGACTGACAAAAAAGCGTCGCAGGTCAACACCATGATGACCCGTGGCAAACGTGTGACGGCTGAAGTCACCATCCCGCGTCAGGTCCTGATTGAGCACCTGCGCACATCGCCGGAGAGCCTGCAATATCATTACCTTGTTTCCAACGTGGCTGGATTTGTATCCGGCGTCAATAACAATGGGCTGCACTCAGCCAATGGCATTACTGCCATGTTCATCGCGACCGGCCAGGATGTCGCCTGCGTGTCAGAGGCGTCAGCCGGCATCCTGTTTGCCGAGATCACGCCGACTGGCGATTTCTACCTGTCAATCACCATTCCATCGTTGATCGTTGGCACGTATGGCGGCGGCACAGCTCTGCCCACGCAGCGCGAGTGCTTGGAAATCCTCGGTTGTTTTGGCAAGGACAAAGTCTATCGGTTCGCCGAGATCGTTGCCGGCGTCGTCTTAGCCGGCGAGATTTCGCTGGGTGCGTCCATCAGCGCGCAAGATTGGGTAACCAGTCATGAACAGTACGGACGGAATCGGTAATGTCGGTGGTCGTTCGTCCAACAATGCCGTTCATTTGATTGGTGAGAATTGAAAATACGATGTGGGTGATCACCGACCGACCCGATCTCCATTGAATGCCGCGATGCCGGATAGGGCGTGCCGCTGCACGATGATGGGGCGCTAGTAACCAATCGCGCGGCCCTCCAGTCGCGCGTCAGACGCTCCTAACCGGATACCCGTCTCAGGCTCAATCATGATGCCGTGCGCGTCGCCGATCAAGCGCGGTCTATCGCGAAACTTGTGTCCCATCCGTTTCATGATCTCCATTGTGTCACGGGACAGACCAAACGGTTCATAAACAATTTCGTCAGGCAGCCATTGATGATGGATGCGCGGCATATCAATGGCCTGCTGAATGTCCATCTTGAACTCGATCACATTGAGGATCGTTTGCAAGACGGTATTGATAATGGTCGGCCCGCCCGGACTGCCTACGGCAAACGCAGGTTGCCCATCTTTCAGCACGATGGTCGGCGTCATCGCTGACAGAGGGCGTTTGCGCGGACCGATGGAGTTGGCCTCGCCTTGAATCAGGCCGAACATGTTTGGCACGCCCGGTTTGCTCGAGAAGTCGTCCATTTCGTTGTTCAGCAAGATGCCGGTGCCACGTGCGACCACACCGCTACCGTAGCTGCCGTTGAGGGTATACGTGTTGGAAACGATATTGCCCGCGGCGTCAATGATTGTGTAGTGCGTTGTTTGTTCAGACTCCTCGGTTGTTGGCTGGCCGTGTTTGATGAGGCGGCTAGGCGTCGCG
The DNA here is from genome assembly GCA_025054955.1 of Blastocatellia bacterium. Lineage (NCBI taxonomy): Bacteria > Pseudomonadati > Acidobacteriota > Blastocatellia > Blastocatellia bacterium. Next base: position 30,250 of record JANWZE010000055.1, read on the forward strand.
CGCTTCAGGTTAATTGTGCGTCGGTGTTGTTGCAGGTAAGCTGGCGAAGTCAGCGCAGCGACGGGAATCGGGGAGAAATCAGGATCGCCAAGAAAATGCGCGCGGTCGGCAAACGCTCGTCGCATGACCTCGACGAGCAGGTGCAAATAGGCAGCCGAGTTGTGCCCTAGCGAGGCTACATCGTAAGGTTCGAGCAGGCGCAACATCTGGATGAGCGCGACGCCGCCGGAGCTGGGCGGTGGCGCAGTGATAATCTCGTATCCACGATAGTTCAGGCGAAGTGGTTGGCGTTCGACGACGCGGTAGGATTGCAGGTCTTCGAGCGTGATCAACCCGCCGTTTTGAGCCATGTCTTGGACAATCATCCGCGCTGTTTCGCCGCGGTAAAATTCATCGGGTCCGCGCTCCATCAAGCGTCGCAAGGTGGCCGCCAGTTCAGGTTGGCGTAGGATTTCGCCTTCTTGATAGAAGTTGCCATCACGCAGGAAAATGCGATTGCTATCAGGAAAGCGCGAGAGCGCCTCTCGAGCATCCATCAGAGAACGGCTGAGCAACCGACTGACGGTGAATCCTTCTCGCGCGAGCGTTTCAGCCGGTTGTATCAGCTCTGTCCATGAGCGCGTTCCGTATTTCTCCAGCGCGAACGACAGGCCAGCGACCGTGCCGGGCACCGCTACGGCTTTGTACCCGATGGTCGAAGCTTGAGGAATGACGTTGCCACGTTCGTCTAAATACAGATCGCGATGCGCGCGCAGGGGCGCCATTTCGCGATAATCAATCATCGTGGCTCGTCCATCGGCCAGACGAATCAACATGAATCCACCGCCACCGAGATTGCCGGCTGCCGGATACACAACAGCCAGCGCCAAGCCAACGGCTACGGCGGCATCAATCGCGTTGCCACCGCGTTTGAGAATCTCAGCGCCCACGCGCGAAGCCAGTTCATGAGTGGAGGCGACCATGCCATGCCGCCCGCGCACCGGCCGGCGCGTCGCCGATTCCGCCGGCCATTGTGCCATCAGCAGTAATACAAGAATGAAAAGACCAATCATCTGTTGCGCCCGTTTCATATCAGTCTCCTGCATGCCATGATTCATCAAGTTGATTGACCACCCAGCTCAAACTCTCGGCGAGTGTCGAGGCCTGAGCGATGCTGCCCTGTGCCCACTCTGGCGAGCCACCGCCCCGTCCACCGAAGCGCTCTGTCACTCGCTTGATCCACTCGGCCATGTTGATCTGCATATCGGCTGAGCGGGCGAAAAGCAGCCGTCCGGCGCCGCGATCCACCACACCAAACAGCGCGACCACGTTGCCTCGGTCGCACAGCTTTCGCGCCACCACCGTTGCCTCCTCAAGCGCACGATCATCAAACACCTTGCTCACAAGCCGGCGGCCTGCGCGTGAGTCAGCCGTCTGAAGCAGTGATTCAGCTTCGGCTTCGGCCGCCAGCTCCAGCAATGCGCGGATGCGCCGTCGTTGCTGTTTGTTTTCGTCAAGTAGCCGCGCGACCTGCTCCGGCGCCTGCTCGCGCCCAACCGTGAGCATCTGGGCAATGGCTTTCGCCGCCCCATTGGCTGCGCGGTAATCACGCAACGCGCGCGCCCCGCACACGAACTCAACGCGACACATCTTCTTGACGCGCTCCCAGCCGCGAATCGCCACCAGGCCGATTTCACCAGTCTGCTCCACATGTGTCCCACAACAGGGTGAAAAATCAAAATCGCTGAATTCAATGATCCGCACCATGTCGCCCTTGTATGTATCTCGACGAATCGGAAACCGGCTCAGTTCTGTTGATCGCACATGGTGAATTTTGGTCGGCCGATTTTCAAAGATGATGCGATTGGCAAGGTCTTCCGCTTGGCGCATCACCGTTTCATCCGGCCGGTCCCACTCCAGATCAATGGTCGAATTCTCTGCGCCAAGATGAAAACTTTTGGTTTCAATGCCACCAATTTTCACGAATGCTTGTGAGAGGATATGCTGACCGCTGTGTTGTTGCATGTGGTCAAATCGTCGCGCCCAATCAATCACGCCGGTGACCGAGTCACCGACGCGGAAATCCATCGCTCCTTCGACGATATGCCAAACGGCGCCGGTTTCTTCCTGCTCAATCACATCCACGACGCGCGCCTGACCAAGCCAGCCCGTGTCATGTGGTTGTCCGCCGCCTGTCGGATAGAATGCTGTTGCATCGAGAATAACGGCGTGCTGGTGCTGTTTCGGCAAGACCTCAACAATCCTGCTAGTAAATTGCTTGAGTCGTGAGTTGGTATGATAGAGTCGTTCTGTCATGGCAGAATCGTTTAGTTGAAGTCATCGGTTTGTCAAGCACGTTGGCCAGGAGGCCCCTGACCAGCGCGTGATGAGGATTCTTGTTAGCATGTTCATAGACACACGTTCTCGGGTTTGCGTGATTGCTTGCGGCCAGCATTGTTAGAGAGTCTTCTCGGTTTGCCCGACCAGTCTGCCGGAGAAATACAACCACAGCAGCACTGCGCTCATGATCGCTACCGCGAACTTGTAATACGGTGAGATGTTCGACGGAGATATAAAACCTTCAATGAGCGCCGCTATGGCCAGCATGGGGATGCAGCCCAAGATCAGTTGAACGGCCATCCGCCCGTTGACAATGAGCGCGTGTTTTCGCGTTAGCGCCTCCGGTATTAGCAATGCTTTGCCGATCAATAAGCCGGCGGCGCCGGCAATAAAAATCGCTGCCAGCTCCAACACGCCATGCGCAGCGACGAAGACCAGAATCGGCGTGAATTTGTGTTTGACACAGAGCGAAATGACCGCGCCAATGCTCAATCCGTTCAATGCGAGTATTGCCACTGTGCCAAGGCCAGCCGTGATGCCCAGCGCGAATGCAAGAAACGTAACCATGATGTTGTTGACCATAATGCCCGACGAGGCGATAGGATTCAGACCGACGATATTCTCCGTCCAGTTTTCGCGTTGGATAACGCGCTCGCGCATGCCCGGCGCGACCAATGAGGAGAACGATTCGTCCATGTAGGACGTCACGAAACTGAGGCTGCCCATGACAAAGAAAATCAGGAACGCGGTCAGCACGTAAGGAAAAAACTGGCGCACCATCGCTGGAAACTGATAGCGATAAAAGTGGACGATATTGTAGAATCGAGCCTTGTCCGTGCGATAGATCAGGCCATGCGCGCGCACCATCAGATGATTCAGATAGAGAGCGACACGTTCATCACGAACGTGTTGGCGAGCCATTGCCAAATCCGTGGCGGCGCGGCGATAGAGCCGGTTCAATTCACGGAATTCATCCGGGGTCAATCGCGCGCGGGTTCGCGTCAATCGCTCGATGTATTGTTCGAGCTTGCGCCAATCATCTTTGCGTAACTGGACGAAGCTGGACATATGCTTGATAACGAGCTGGCCATCGAGACGCCTGAGCATGTCGAGCTCTCTTTTGCGCTCGCCAGCATCGGGAACCGCTTTCTCGCTTGTGCCACCGATCACATTATACAAATCCTGCTGATCTTTGCCATCGCCCTCGCCGTCTATTCGTTTGAAGTCAGCTTGACCTCACTCGGCGCCCAATACGGTGTCAACTGGGTTCTGGCGGGAGCCATCTTGCTGGTGTTTTTGATCGGCGTCGGGTATTTCGTTGCATTCGAGACGCTGTGGAACGGACAAACGCCCGGAAAACGATGGATGCGCCTGCGAGTGGTTCGACAAGACGCGCGTCCCATCGGGTTCTATGAAGCGCTCATTCGCAACCTCATTCGGCTGGTTGACATGATGCCGATGCCCTCTTATTTCATCGGGATTGTTTCGATTTTCTTCAGTCAACACTATCGCCGATTAGGCGATTATGCCGCCGGCACCGTCGTGGTCAAGGAGCGAGCCACCGAAGCGCCGCAGTTTGCTCAATTGTTTGAGGCCGAAGAGAACATCAAATCGCTCGGCAGCGCCGATGCCTCTGCCATGCTGATCCAACCATATCTGCTACGGCTGATCACTTCGGAGGAGATAAGGGCTGTGGATGCCTTCTTGCGGCGCCGCGCCTCACTGGAGCCACAACGGCGGCAGTTCCTAGCTTACCGCATTGCTGCGCCATTGATGATGAAAATGCGAGTGCCCATCCAGTCTGCTCACCACTATGAAGCGTTTCTTGAAACGTTGCATCAACAGTACACAGCGCAAGCCAAGTATCTCTCCAAATGAACCTGGTCCGGATGCAACGGAGAAGGTTCGTTCAGACAGCTTTGCCGATGCCTGACCACTCCATGGGCTTGCTCAAGTTGGGTTGGTGCGCTACTTTACTCATTCCAGCCGACATCACATTAAATTGAGATTTGAAATCGAAGGAGGTGGTGATATGCAAATTAAAACTGTCGGCGTGATCGGCGCTGGGCTGATGGGCTCCGGCATCGCCCAAGTGACGGCCACCGCCGGATACAAGACGATCGTTCGCGAACTCACCGACGAGCTTGTCGAGAAGGGACTCTCACGGATCACGCAATCGCTCACTCAGTTGGTCGAGAAAGGCAAGATGTCAACCGACCAACAACAAGCTATCGAGGCTCGGTTACAGGGCACGACCGATGATGAGCCGCTCGCTGAGTGTGATCTGATCATCGAGGCCATCATCGAGCAGTTGCCCGAGAAGATAAAGACGTTCACGCGGCTTGACCAGCTTTGCCGACCGGAAGCGATCTTTGCCAGCAATACATCCTCGCTCTCTATCACTGAGATGATGGCTGCCCTGCAACCGGCGCGGCAGCCACGCTTTGTTGGTCTGCACTTTTTTAATCCTGTGCCGGTTATGAAGCTTGTGGAAGTGATTCGGACGATCCTGACCGATCCCGATGTTTATCAAACCGCCACAGCGTTTGCTCAAAGCCTGGACAAAGTGGCCGTACAGACGACAGATCGAACCGGCTTCATTGTGAATCGGCTGCTGGTGCCGTACCTGCTCGATGCTGTTCGCGCGTTGGAAGAAGGTGTCGCTAGCATTACCGACTTGGATAACGCCATGAAACTTGGTTGCGGGCATCCCATGGGACCGTTAACACTGCTGGATTTCGTCGGGCTTGATACCACCTATTTTATTGCCAATGTCATGTTCGACGAGTTCAAAGAGAAACGCTTCGCTGCGCCGCCGCTGTTGAAGCGGATGGTGATGGCCGGCTTACATGGACGCAAGACAGGCAAAGGATTCTACGATTATACCGATCCGAAGAATCCAAAGCCGATGCCATTATTGTGATCCCAGATTTCTGAGTTCCAACCCAAGGGGACAAAATAGGGGCATGGTGGGATGGAATAACGATTATTGTGAATCTCAGACTTCTGACTTCCAACCCAAGCACGACACGGGTTGTGTGATTGACCACCGATGGCTGATGGAGGATGTATGACGTTTGACAATCTCTTATATGAAAAGCGCGAAGGTATTGCCTATGTGACCATCAATCGCCCGGAGAAGCTCAACGCCTTGAATGCTGCTGTGATGGAGGAGCTGGACAGAGTGTTTACCAGCATCGCCGAGGATGATGACGTCAAGGTCGTCATTCTGACAGGCGCCGGTGACAAAGCCTTTGTGGCCGGCGCTGACATCAGCGAGCTGGCTGTGCAAACCCCAGTGCAGGGAAAAGACATGGCCGAGTATGGGCAGGAAGTGCTCAACTTCATTGAAGAGCTGGGCAAGCCCGTCATTGCTGCCATCAACGGATTCGCGCTGGGAGGCGGCTGCGAGTTGGCCATGGCCTGCACGCTGCGTATCGCCTCCGAAAACGCCAAATTGGGACAGCCGGAAGTCAAATTAGGCTTGATCCCCGGTTATGGCGGGACACAGCGATTGCCACGGCTAATTGGCAAAGGCCGCGCGCTGGAATGGATTCTCACCGGCGAGATGATGTCAGCGCAGGAAGCCTACCGCATCGGGCTTGTCAATCACGTCACATCCCCGGACGAGCTGATACCAACCGCCGAACGCATTGCCAAACAGATCATGGCGAACGCCCCTCTGGCCATCCGCTTCTGTCTTGAGGCTGTCAATGCGGGATTGGAAATGCCACAAGACGAAGCCATGCGATTCGAGGCAACTCTGTTCGGACTGGTCTGCACAACCGAAGATATGCGCGAAGGCACGAAGGCGTTTCTGGAAAAACGGAAGGCCAATTTCCAGGGAAAATAAACGGTGCCGTTGGAGTTGATTGAAGCTCTGTCCCGTGTGGCTGGTTATTGGTTCTTTGTCAAGATATGATCGCTGAAAACTCATAGCTGATAACCTATGGGCTCCAGACGTAAAGCTCGCGAATCAGCCATGCAGTTGCTGTATCAATACGATTTTGCCAAGCAGCCAATGGAAGAATTGTTCAAATCGTATTGGCAGAATTTGCGTGAGGATGTAGATGAAGACGTGCGTCAGTATGCTACTCGTCTGGCTGTTGGGACGCTGGAGCATCTGGATGAAGTGGATGAACAGATCAGCCGGCATGCCCATCATTGGCGGCTGCCGCGCATGGCGTCAGTTGATCGCAGCATTCTGCGTGTGGCTGTATACGAAATGCTCTATGAGCCAGAAACACCGCGGGTGGTCGTGATTGATGAAGCGATTGAAATCGCGCGCCGCTATTCAACCTATGAAGCGACGCAATTCATCAACGGATTGCTCGATGCCATCCGCCGCCACTTGGAAAGCGATACGCCGCTTCGAGCTCAATGGACCAGGAAGGACGGTTAGCCAAATCCGGCGCGTGATGCGCCACTTCAAATTGCAACTTGCTCAGTGCCGTCGTGGTCAGGATGCCCGGCATGGTGCGCGCCTAATGCGCCACTTCACACAAATTGCAACACCCAGCTTCACGCAGAGCGTTCGTCTGGGCAGTCAGGCGTTGGATTCATCCAATTGCGAATTATTTTCCGGTTCCGGCTGCGACTGGTTGACTGGAAGTGAAAGCCGCACCGCCTTTCGCGCGAATGTGAGAAAACCGGTGTGACTGATCATGCGCTCGAAGGGACGGGTCTTGCCGCGTCGAGCAAGAATGTGACGCAACAGCAGCTCGACCGTTTCGATCATGACGAATCCAGCTTGGTCAAGCGCCTCAACCATGCGCTCGATTTGATTGTAGGTTGGGGAGAGCGAGGCTAACCGTCCGCCACCACGTAACGCGCGCGCAGCAGCCTGGACGCCTTCCCACGGCGCTGGCAGGTCCAGTAGCACCACATCAACATCCTGTTCATCAAATCCCTCGGATACATCTCTGGTTTTGTATTCGACAAGATCGGCAAAGCCAGCCCGCTCCACATTGAGTCGCGCATTTTTCAGAAATCGTTCGTCGCGTTCATACACATACACGCGACCGTGCGGCGCGACGGCGTGAGCCAGCGCCAGCGTGGATGAGCCCGAGCCGGCGCCGCATTCGATCACGCGCATGCCCGGTCCGACGCCCGTCTTGATGAGGATCAGGCCGGCATCTTTCGGGTAGATGATCTGCGTCATCCGCTTGACTTTCATCATACGGTCTTCCAGCGTCGGTTCAAGCAGGAAGTAAGGCGTGCCAAGCGAGCTGAAAATGACGTCTCCGTAGGCTTTGCCGATCATGTCGTTGTGTCGCAACTGCCCGTGATGGGTCGAAAGGGTTTGGTCTGTCGCCACAGCGATCAAGTAGGTTTTTCGGTCAGGGGAGTAGAGCAGGACCCAGGCTCCAGGTTCAATGCGTGTACTCGTCATAACATGGTATTACGGTTGACGCTTGTTAATCGAGTTGACTCGTCACATTCATGCTTGACCAGCAGCACAATGACGCGCCATTATAGACGAAAGTTCACTGAAAAAAAATAATAGCGAATCGGCAAGAGACCACCGAGCATTGTGGCAGCGGCACACCAGCTCCAGAAAACACCGCCGGCAGGTGTATAGCTTAGCTTCGCAGAAGCAGTGGAGCCGTGTATACCATGCCCTTGCTGCGGGCTGTTGATCCAGCGGTGTGCTACTTATCGGGTCATCAAATCACCCTCATCTGCCCGTTGGCGACATGGACAACAGTAGTTCGCTACAACCCACCATTGCTTAATTGAGGTCCTCGAAGCGGTGGGACGTGCCTGTGTACAACGATATGTTGGTCAGAGCGGCTTTCAGTGAAAAGGCAAAAATTTTGTCAGCCGGTTGACAAGAGAACAAAATTTAGTATTATTCTAACTTCAATTTCCAATGAAGTCACAAGGGAAACAGTCAGAGCACAAGGAAACGACTTCCATGCCAGGACTCACACGTCGGCGAGCCGTTATTCTAGAAGTCGTGCAGGCCAGCCATGGACATCTGACGGCGAGCGAGATTTATGAAGCAGCCCGACGAGTGCTGCCCGGCTTGAGCTATGCAACGGTCTACAACTCGCTCCGCTACCTGAAGCAGAAAGGTTATCTGCGTGAGATCACATTCGGGAATGCCGCTAGTCGGTATGATGCTGATACGAAGCGCCATGATCATGCGATCTGTTCGCGCTGTGGCGCGCTCGTAGATTTCGATCTACCTGAGACGCCGGGTTTGATGCGTGCGGCCGCGCGTCGTTCGCGTTTCAAACCGGAGTCCATTCATCTCACATTGATCGGACTGTGTCCTGAGTGCCGTTCGGATTAGCAATTATCTGAAGATCAGATTCGTCGCCTGGAGTTACGCGGCGACAGGATTTATCAATCTCATTATTAAGGAGGAACTATGTCAGCAGCATTTGAAGCACTTGAATCAGCAATGGTCGGGCAACCGGCCCCAGATTTTGAGATGCCTTCAACGAAGAACATCGCAAAGTTGAATGAACCCGTAAGATTGTCCGATTATAGGGGCAAGTGGCTTGTTCTTCTGTTTTATCCATTGGATTTTACCTTCGTATGCCCGACTGAGTTAACGGCATTCAGCGATCGGTACGCTGAGTTTCAAAGTATCGGCGCTGAGGTCTTGGGCATTTCAACCGATTCGGTTTATTCGCACCGCGCCTGGCTTCAGACGCCCCGTGACAAGGGAGGCGTTGAGGGACTTCAATATCCGCTCGCGTCTGATCTGACCAAAGAGGTCGCTCGCAAGTATGGAGTGCTGGTTCCAAACCGGGGTATCGCGCTGCGGGGCTTGTTCGTAATTGATCCGGAGGGCATTTTACGCTACAAGGTTGTTCATGATTTGAACATCGGTCGTTCGGTCGAAGAGACGTTGCGAGTCATTCAAGCGTTACAGACCGGCGGTCTGTGCCCAGCCGAGTGGAGACCTGGCCAAGAAACCTTGAAGGTCTAAACCGCCAACACAACAGGTGAACAGGCTGCCGAATGTCTCGTTCGGCAGCCTGAGGAGATCATTCGTATGCCAATGAGGATTGGAACGCCTATACCGCCGTTGGATGGAGCAACTGAGTGGGTCAATGGCACGGTTGCCGATGCCATCGCGCAGGCTAGTGGTCACATTACGCTGGTGCATTTTTGGTCCATCAGTTGTGGTATTTGCAAAGAACACCTGCCGCGTGTAGCAGAATGGCGAGACCGATACCACGATCAAGGTTTTCGTGTCATTGCCGTTCACATGCCAAGGTATCCGGCGGATACAGATGTCACGGCTGTGCAGCAGGCCATCATCGAGTATGGAATCACGCAGGTGTGTGCGATTGATAATCTGCATAAGCTGCGCGACGCATTTCAAAACGATCAGGGCTTTGTCCCCGCTTATTACCTCTTCGACAGCGAAGGGAAACTCCGAAGCTTTGCCGCAGGTGAGCGTGGCCTGGACCTCGTTGCGGCTGCATTGAATCGGCTGCTGTCGGCGACGCAAAAAGCTGGAACATAACTGACGAAGAAAGTTATATCGCGTTGGGTGAATGAGGCGGCCGCTGATGCAGTGATGCCTCAATGAGCTCGCGCGTTTGCATGGCGCACGGGCGAAGGGCCGCGGGGTGAGACTTACGGCATCATGATTCAATTTACCCGCCGGTCATGGCGCGGCAAAATTGTTGATCAGCCTTTGACGACACCAGAGATATGAAACGAGTGGCTTGGCTGGGGACGGCGCTGAGTGAGCTATTTCAGTGCTGCTCCGATGGAGTTGGCTCAAGTCTTTGGGGATGACGATGCCGCGCATCAGTCGCAGGATAATGCGCTTGCGCCGTTGAACGCGGCGTGGATTGGTGGCTGGATTATATTTGCCACGCGGACTTGGAATGATGGCTGAAAGGAAAGCAGCCTGGTCGGGTGTGAGTGAGGCTGCCGATGTATTGAAGTAATGCCGCGCCGCAGCTTCAGCGCCATACACGCCGTCGCCCCATTCGATCACGTTGAGATAAATTTCCAGAATGCGTCGTTTGCTCAGGATGTTTTCCATCTCCCACGTGATCAACGCTTCGTGTGCCTTGCGTAGCGGCGTTTTGGCGGTGGAGAGAAAAAGGTTTTTTGCCAGTTGTTGTGTGACTGTTGACGCGCCTCGACGAAATTCACCGGCCTCTATGTTTTCGTCTATAGCCTTTTGTATCTCCACCCAGTCGAATCCTTGATGCTCGAAGAAGCGGGAATCTTCTCCGGCCAGCACGGCTCGCACCAGATGCGGCGAGATGCGTTCATAGGGAACCCACGTTTGTCGTCGCACTGGCGTTTGACCGCGGGCGCGCGCTTCATCTTCGCGTTGCCGCATCAGCGCCGTGACGGTTGGATTGTGCGTTTGGTACCACAGGATGCGCAGGACAATCGAGCCGTGGTAGAGCAGGATGGCGACGAGAGCGGTGATGAAAATTCGCTTAACCCATCGGCCCCAGCCGGCGCGGGATGGAGGCGCTGTAGGTTGTGGTGGAGAGACCCGTGTCACGGTGAGCGTTTACTTAATGATTTGAATGATTTGCTTGAATGCCGAGCCGTCGGCAACTTTCAACAACTCAAACAGAGCCATCTCGGTGCTCGTCAAGGTCGCGCCGGCCTGTTTGATTCGCTCAATGCCGAGGGCGCGATTGTCGGCTGTGCGTGATGAGACCGCATCGGTCAGCAGGTGCACTGCGTAGCCAGCGGCCAGCAAATCCAACGCCGTTTGATAAACGCAAACATGGGCCTCGATGCCGGCGAGCAACAATTGATGACGACCGAGCGCGCTGAGAGCTGCATTGAACTCTTCATTGCCCGCGCAACTGAACGTCTTTTTGCGGATTGGCCGGAACTCGTCGAACAGGGCAACCAGCTCTGGCGCTGTCGCGCCGAGTTTTTCCGGGAGCTGTTCAGTCACAAGGATCGGAAGACCTAAAACCTGCGCGCCACGGATCAACTTTTGCAGGTTGTCAAACAGGCGATCACTCTGATACACGAGTCGAGCAAGTTTGCCTTGAACGTCAACAATGATGAGGGCTACATGGTCAACTGTCAGCATAGTGGCCTTACTCCTGCGTCAATGAGAATGAAGCAGTATTGTACACGAAGCCCGACTGGCTTGACAGTCCGTCGTCCGCAGCGACACAATGCCGGCGTATGGCCTGGATCAAAGTCATTCCACCAGACGAAGCCACCGGCACGCTTAAGCAACAGTACGATGCTGCTATCAAGCGAGCAGGCCGCGTGTTCAATGTGGTCAGCGTTCAAAGTCTCAATCCACACGCCTTAGAAGCCTCGATGCGCCTCTATCTGACGTTGATGTTTGGTCCGTCCGGCCTGTCGCGCGCGCAGCGAGAGATGATCGCTGTGGTCGTTTCAAAAACGAACGAGTGTTTCTACTGAGTTGAAGCGCACGGAGAGGATCTCCGTCAGGCGACAGGTGATGATGAATTGGTCCAGCAGATTAAGTCCGACTACCGTCAGGCCAAGCTGGATGCACGCACGCGCGCCTTACTTGATTATGCTGTGGCTGTGACCCGCGATGTGCATCAGGTCAGTCGCGCGACGATTGACGGTTTGCGAGCGCACGGACTGACTGACGAAGAGATACTGGATGCCACGCAAATCATCGGGCTGTTCAACTACTACAATCGTTTGGTTGATGCGCTTGGCGTCGAGCCGGAAGATTTCATGGCTGAGTCAGTGGGACAGTGAGGATTCCGGCGAGCCTGCTAATGCGCCTTCGACATGTCACGCAGTGATGGGCTGGGTAGCCGACGGATGTTTGAGGCTCAACAGAAACGCCACGAACGCGAATCCGGCGGCAGTGATGAACGGCCATTGAAAGCCGATATCGAACATCAGGCCGCCCCAGATCGGGCCGAGCACGCGGGCCAGACTCGATAATGATTGATTGACTCCCAAAATACTGCCTTGTTCGTCAGCGCCTACAGATTGGGACAGTAGGCTTGTGATCGAAGGGGTGCTGACGCCCTGGCCGAATGAGAGAACGACCAGGTCGAGCGCCAGCATCCAGAAGTTCGTGCAATAAGGTAACACGCAAAGTCCAATGGCCGATACCAACGTGCCGGCCTTAATCAGCGTGCGCTCGCCTAGCCTGCTGACCAACGGACGAATGAGGCCGCCTTGCACAATAGCCATCAGCACGCCCATGTAGGCGAAAATGTATCCTGTCTGAGCTTCCGTGTAACCGTAGCGCACTTTGCTGAGCAGCGCGAACGTGGCCTCGACATTGGCCAGCGCGAAGGTAGCGATGAAGAAGAGCATCAGTAGCACGCCGACAATGGGACGAGCGAGCGATTGCTGCATCTTCGACCAGCTTATTTCGCGTCGAGAGACTTGGCCGTGCAATGGGCCTTTGAGTGATTCAGGCAGGATGAAGTAGGTGAGCACCAGGTCTACAAAGCAAATGCCGGCAGCCACCAGTCCAGGCACGCGGTAACCCCATTGACTCAAGAATCCGCCAATAGCCGGGCCGAAGATGAATCCAAGACCGAAGGCAGCGCCGATCAAGCCCATGCCTTTGGCGCGATTCTCCGCAGTTGTACAGTCAGCGATGTAGGCTTGAGCTGTCGGGATGTTGGCGGCGCCGATGCCAGCCAGTGTGCGTGAGAGAAACAACACGGAGAAATTTTGAGCGAAAGCGAAGATCAGATACGAGAGCGTTGATCCAAGCAAGCTCAGCAAGATGATCGGTCGGCGACCGACGCGATCGGACAGACGGCCCCAAATCGGCGCAAAGATGAACTGCATCAGTGAATAGATTGCAACCAGTAGTCCGATCTGCCATTCGCCGGCGTTGAACGGCTCTTGATGGGCAAAGTAGGGCAACAGCGGCAACACGATGCCGAAGCCGAGCAAATCAATGAAGACCGTTAAAAAGATCAACGCAAGGGGTGATTTTTTCATAGTAGTTTTCAGATGGCGCGCAATGATACAACGAGCGTTGTCATTTGTCATTGGCCGCTGGCGCGACAAGTTCGCATTTGCCGGCGAGCTGTGAGCGACCATGTGGCGCTAGAGACGTGCATCAGCAGTGATGTCTGAGGACCACAGACGAAGCGCCTTGCCGATTAGGAGGCGTTGTGTGTGTCGCCGGTAGCGACGCGGAATCGTCCTTATACTCCACGCACGTCACACGCAATGAAAGGACTCACACGGAGACACGGAGAGCAGGGAGAGGCTCAGTTGGCGGTCTTTGTGTTCTTAGTGTCTGCGTGAGGAAATTTTTCACAGGAACCGCTTATATGCTGAGGCACGCCACGAACCACGAAAATGTTGTTTCAAGGGAATCGCCCATGAACTTACGTTCGCCACGAAGCATGAAAATGGCGCACAGGCGGGAATGCCTGTGCTACTTTTTGAGAGGAGCATGCGTTTTGGAGTGCGGCGGCAAGCCTGCAGGCGCGACGCCGCTTTGGCCTGGTGCGTCGTGTCGGGACAGAAAGCGCCGTCGGCGCTTCGCTCTGCCGGCGCACTTAAGATAAAGTCAGGAATCGCCCATGGGCTTACCCTCGCCACGAGGCATGAAAATGGCGCATAGGCAGGAATGCCTGTGCTACTTTTTCAGAAGAGATGGAAATTCTCAGTCACGAATGAGCCCTTGGCTTGCTCGTCCTGCCGCTGCCTCAAAAGCTCACACGGAAACGAGACCCGAGTTCAGCGACCGCATCACAATAGATTTTTCTGTGTTCCTGGTGGCGAGCTGGTGTTGCTGTCGCCTTGTCTTGACACTGATGGCCAATTGGCCTATCAATTGCCTTCATTCTGGAGCCGAACTATGGTTGAGGTAACCAAGAGAAAAAAGTTGATGCTGGTCGGCAATCCCAACGTGGGGAAGTCGGTGATTTTTCGCTGGCTGACCAAGCGTTATGCGATGGTCTCCAATTACCCGGGCACCACGGTGGAAATTGCACGCGGCCAGATGCGGCTGGGCAGCGTTGAGTACGAGGTCATTGACACGCCGGGCATCAACAGCTTGGTGCCGCAATCGGAAGATGAGCGCGTGACCTGCGAAATGCTGCTGCGGGAAAAACCCGACGTCATCGTGCAGGTAGCTGACGCCAAGAATCTGCGGCGAACGTTGCTGGTGACATGGCAGCTCTGTGACTTGGGCGTGCCATTGGTGCTGGTTTTGAATCTGGCCGACGAAGCGCAAGAGCGGGGGATTGAGATTGACGCTCCCGGCCTGGCCGAGCTTTTTCAGATTCCCGTGGTGGAGACGGTCGCCACTTACGGTCATGGCCTCCGTCACCTTCTACAAGCCATTCAGAAGGCCAGCGTCCCGCGCAAGCCGCTTGAGCACGGGCCATGTCTGACAGAGGCTCGAAAGGCATTGGGTGAGCGAGCCGGCCTGCCGCTGGAACTGGCTATCGAGTGGCTGGAAACTGGCGACGCTGGTTTTGCCCGCGAGGTGCAGCGACACTTAGGCTCGACGCGAACGCACTGTTTGCAAGCTGCGCTTCAGTGTCATCAGAGCGTTTGCCATCGCCCGTTATACAAAGAACTCACGCATCGCCGTGAACAGTTTCTGAATCAGGCTGTAACCGCCTTCAAGCGTAACCAGCAACGACCGCTCCCGGAAGAAACGGCTGCCGCCGGCACGCGAATCTGGTTGGCGCTTTTATGTGTTGGGTTGGTCGTGTTGGCTTGGGGGGAAATAGGCGGTCTGTTGGGTGTGCCGACGCCGGAGCGCTTGACCCGAGACTGGTTGCTTACGCCGGCGTCCACGTTCGCCGAAGCGCTGCTATCGGCTCAGCCTCTGCGGTGGATTCACGCGCTGTTATTTGGCATGGCTGGCCAAGGTCCTGCTGGATATGGCCTCGTGCCGGAATTGATTCATCTGTTGTGGCTGGTGGCGCCCGTGGTGGTGCCGGTGGGCGTGTTGATGCGCCGGAGCCGCAGGTTTACCACCACCCTTGGTCTGCTGACCCGGCAGGCCTCCACCGGCATTCCTATTCTGCTCGTTGTGTTGCTTTTGGTCTACGAATTCGTGGGCTATACGGGCGCGCAGACGTTGGTCGGCTTGCTGGAAGATGTAGTCTTCGGAACGTATCTGGTGCCCTGGATGCAAGCGCTGATTCCGCCAGGCTTCTTTTATGACCTGCTGGTTGGGCCCTATGGGCTGATCTCCATGGGGCTGACTTACGCCATCGCCATTGTGCTGCCGGTGGTCGGCACGTTCTTCATCGCGTTTGGACTGTTGGAAGATAGCGGCTACCTGCCCCGGCTGGCAGTTCTGTCGGATCGGTTACTGCGGCTGATGGGAATGAACGGCAAAGCTGTTCTGCCGATGGTGCTTGGCCTGGGCTGCGATACGATGGCCACCATGACGACGCGCATTCTGAATACGCCCAAGGAACGCTTGATCGCCACGCTGCTGCTGGCGTTGGGCGTTCCCTGCTCCGCGCAGTTGGGCGTTATACTGGGCCTAGCAGCAGGGTTCTCGGCGCAGGTGACCTTGATGGTGTTGTTGATTGTTGCTTCCCAACTGGTGCTGGTGGGCTACCTATCAGCTCGGTTGATTCGTGGCTCGCGGGGTGATTTCATCTTCGAGATTCCGCCGATCCGTGTGCCGCTATTGAGGAACGTGATGTTGAAGACGGGGTATCGGCTGAAGTGGTTTTTAGGAGAAGTCGTCCCGCTCTTTCTGTGGGCGACGCTGGCGCTCTTCATCCTGGATCAGGTGAAGCTGGGCACCCAAAGCGGTCTTCAGTGGATGGAGGAGGGGTTGCGGCCGATCGTGGTGGGATGGCTCCACCTTCCAGTGGAAACGGCGCAGACGTTCGTCATGGGCTTTTTGCGCCGTGACTATGGCGCTGCTGGATTGTTTGATCTAGCGCGCGACGGTGGATTGACGGCGCAACAGGCGGTCGTCAGCCTCACAGTCATCACGCTGTTCGTTCCCTGCTTGGCCAATTTCCTAGTCATCATCAAAGAGCAAGGTTGGAAGCGCGCCTTGGCCATCGTCGGATTCATCACCCCGTTCGCGCTGGCTGTGGGCGGCGTCGTCAGTTGGGTATTGCGAACTTTCAAGCTCTTGGCCTCATGAAGGACCAATGGAATCGTCATTGATAAAGCAGAGGAAGGCACAAGTTATGGACATCTCAATGGACGCGGCTGAGATTTTGGAGGCGGTATGGACGCTTCAAGAGCAGGGAGACGCCTCACTGGCGGACGTTCGCCGCATGGCTCATACCGAGGTGACCGATCATCTGCTCCGTCAGGTGGAGCAGGAAGGCCTCATCGCCGTTGATCCGGCGGGTCGCGTCAGCTTAACGGCGAAAGGAGAGGCGCTGGCGGCTTCCATCATTCGCCGGCATCGGTTGGCCGAACGCTTGATGTACGATGTGCTCAACGCGGATGTGGAAGAAACAGAAGATGCCGCTTGCGAGTTCGAGCATCTGATTGCCGAAGGGATCACCAACGCCATTTGCACGCTCTTAGGCCACCCTCGCTACTGTCCCCACCAACGTCCCATTCCTGAAGGCCCTTGTTGTCAGCCGGCGCGCGAGCAGGTCAGCTCGATTGTGGTGCCGTGTGATCACCTGCGGATCGGCGAAGTCGGACGGGTGGCCTACCTCAGCACGCAGGATCACCCTCGGCTCTTGAAATTGACGGCGTTGGGCGTGACGCCCGGCGTGCATCTGAGGCTGTTGCAGAAATGGCCCAGCTACGTCATTCAATGCGACGAGACCGAGATCGCGCTGGAGGAGGCAATCGCCCGCCATATCTACGTGTGGCGGGCGCTGGATGACGAACCGGCTCAGCTTCGCCATCAGGGGATAGAGTGATCCTCTATATCTATAGCAATTTTCAATTGCCTTTGGCCTGGAGGCCCTGCATCTTGCGAGCTAATGTGCACGCTGCAAGCAGGCGCTCCCAGAGTCAACTCATTCGCAAACCGCGCTAAGTCTCGATGTACATCGGTCTCGGCTATGGGTTCTCCATCCGCCGCCGGATAGTCAATCAGTGTCGCCGGAACTGATTGGCGTGCCCTCGTAGCTCACCTCGCAGAAACGTTACTGTATTACGCCGCTCCTGTCAGACACAACCACAATGTCATTACCAATTGGCCTACGAAAGACCACGTTTCACGAAGCAATTGCCCATGTGCTATCGCAAATGTGGTGCAGCTATCATTGCCAACCGCGGTCTAGACGTTTCACGAGGCAATCGCCCATGTGCTATCGCACACCACGAAGGACGAAAATGGAATTCTTTCGTGAACTCCGTGTGTTTCGTGGGTTATCTTCACACGAATCGCCTATGAGCTCCGCGCTCGCCACGAAGGATGAAAACCTGGGAGCACCCGCTCTTGCGGGCTCCGGCGCGCTGGAAGCGTGCACTCCAAGGATAAACTCATTCACAAACCGCTCTAGATATGAAATTCGACCACGTCTTCGTCTTCCAGCACGTGCTCACGATTGACCATTTGTCCTTGAAAGCGTTCGGAGCCCCAGATGCGCGCGTAGCGCAAGTGTGTAGCAAAATCCTTGTGCACCATCCGGGCGGCTTCGATCACTGTGCTACCATGCGGCAGCACGAATGGCGCAGCGCGATCAACCGGTTTTCCCGGCGCTTTCGTGTAGACGCGAATCACATTGAGCGAACGAAAAATGGCTCGTTTGAGCTGTTCCAGATTCAACCCGGTTTGCGTAGACACGGCCAGCAGTGGCAATCGGTCACCGAAGAATTCTCGCAGAATCTCCACGTTGTCGTGCGCTGCTGGCGTCTCCACGTGTGTCGCTACCAGCCAGGTGCGCTTGCCGGGCGTTGCTTCGGGCGCAGTGGCCGGGATCAGGTGAATGTTCAGCTCTTGCAACCAGGAGACAACGCCATCAGTCAATGCCAGAACATCGTCATCGCTTGCATCCACGACGAGCAGCGCCGCGTCAGCTTGACGGATAATGCCGAAGAGCCACGGTTCGGAGAATTCACGGGCGATCGGCGGCAGGTCTACCAATTGAATCTTGATGTTCTCAAACGGCATCATGCCGGGCAACGGGACGCGCGTTGTGAAAGCATAGGGAGCGATCTCCGGCGTCGCATTGGTCAATCGCGCGAGCAACTGCGACTTACCTGAATTAGGTGGCCCGACGAGCACGACCTGCCCGGCTCCTTCGCGCTCGACGTTGTAAAATGTTTTGCGTTTGGCGCCGCCGGTTTTTTTCTGAGCTTCGTTCTTCAGCTTGGAGATGCGGCGTTTGATGTCCGCCTGCATTTTCTCCGTGCCTTTGTGTTTGGGGATAGTCGAGAGCATCTCTTCCAACGCCGCCAGCTTTTCCTGTGGCGTTGTGGCCTGGCGAAATCGTGCCTCAGCCGCCAAATACTCTGGAGACAGATTGGCCGGCATAGTGCTTGCTCAAAGATGCAAACATCTTCGTGACTCGTGATTCAATGCAGGATCACGAGTCACGGCGTTGATACGGCAACGGTCGCACAAACCAGATGAACCATCATGATTCACGGTGTTGATACGGCAACGGTCGCACAAACCAGACGTTGATCAATCCGAGCAGCGAGACAAAGATAACAGTCAAAAACGGGACCAAATAACTGCCTGTGCTTGTGCGCAGGTAGCCGGTCAACGTAATGCCGACAAACGCGCCGATCGTATCAATCAACGTGACGATGCCCAGAATACGGCCTAGTTCTCTAGGGCCGAAGCATTCCGGGACCATCAATTGAATCATGCTGAACGTGCCGCCGTAGCCCGCGCCAAACAACACGGCGAATGCAATGAGCTGTGGGCGACTCGTGACCAGAGAGACGCCGCCAGAGCCCACTTCCAGCAGCAGCAGACTGCCGATGAACAGCAGGATTGTCGTCAAAATCATGACGCTTCGTTTGGT
Source organism: Blastocatellia bacterium (assembly GCA_025054955.1). Lineage (NCBI taxonomy): Bacteria > Pseudomonadati > Acidobacteriota > Blastocatellia > Blastocatellia bacterium. The sequence continues at coordinate 49,428 of JANWZE010000055.1, forward strand.
CATTTTGTCGCTCAGCGCGCCGAAACCGAATTTGCCGGCGATGCTGAACATGAAGATGAGACTCAGGTAAAACGAAGCCGCCTCTTGCGAGAGGCCGACATCCTTTTTCAGGTAGATGACCAATTGATTCTGCACGGCGAGAATGGCGAACCAAATGAATGCGGAGCCAAATGCCAAAAACCACAGCACGCTGGTTCGCAGCGCCTGTTGCAATGTGACGCCGGGCAGGGTCACGTGACCGGTCGCCGTGGCCGGCTGATCTTGATCGCTCGGTAAGCGCCCGTCGGGGAATTGCCCAATCTCGCGCGGGTCTTCCTTGATGACAAGGAAGGCCAATGGCACGGCGACCACCCAGACCATCGCGGCGATCAAGCCATAAGCCCAGCGCCAACCCCAGTCAGGGTCTGCGATGATTGGCGCGACCACATTCGGCAAAATCGCTCCGGCTAAGCTTGAGCCGGCGACCAGCAGTCCAATGACCGTCCCACGCCAGATGTGGAACCAGCGCGACAGCAACACCACGCTGATGAGCAATCCGCAGAAAGTCAACGCAGCGGCAAACAACGCATGCAACACGTAGAGGTGCCAGCCGGCTTGCGCCAGTGGATAGAGCGACACCGTGACCGCCAGCAGCACGACACCGACGCGCATCAGGCGTCGCGCGCCGAATCGGTCAATCAATCTGCCGCCGAACGGCGCCAGCAGCCCGGCCAGCATCAACGTAATAGCGCCGCACAGCGACACCGCCGCTTCAGTCATCTGAAATTCCTTGATGAGCGCCGGGTAAAAATTCGGCGGTAGAGCAATCCCGGCTCCATTGGACATGAAATAAATCGCCACTGTGGCAAATGCCAGGTACCACCCATAGAACAAACCTGATGACGCTCTGCTTTGAGCAGCAGCCGATTCAATCGGTTGTTGCACGTGTCCTCCTTACAGGTGAGTTATGTGGAAGTCGCATGATAGAGCATTGCTGTTGAATCTGCAATCAGTCACGCTCTCAGGCCGACAACCCTATGCGCGATTCAGAAGCCGGCTATGTAAGGCAGCCGGCGGGCCGTGCGCTCGATCGCGTCGCCGGCTTCCAGCAGCGTCGCGGTGGAGTTCCATGTGCCATCCAACAGTTGACGGCGCGGGCCGTCCGGCATGATGGCGGGAATGATTCGTTGGCCGATGCGCACGGTCATGTCTGTCAGGTCAAGCTGAATCTGTTCATCCGGGCGTTCCTTGACGGTTTCCATGAGCCAGTCAACATCGCTCTGGGCAACGCGCAGGCAGGGGACGCCAATGGTTGTGCAATTGTTGAAAAAAATTTCGGCGAACGATTCGCCAACAATGCCGCGAATGCCCCAACGCATGAGCGCCTGCGGCGCATGCTCGCGTGATGAGCCGCAGCCGAAATTGCGCCCGACGATCAGAATCGTAGCGCCTTGGTAGCGGGGCTGATTGAACGGATGGTTAGGATTTTGCTGACGCTCATCGGCGAATACGAACTGGCCAAGGCCTTCAAACGTGATGACGCGCAAGAATCGTCCGGGGATAATCCGGTCGGTGTCAATATCGTTGCCGGGCAGTGGAATGCCCCGGCCGGTCACTGTTGAAATGGCCGCCGGATTCATCAAAACAGCCTCCTCACATCGGTGATTTCGCCGGTAATGGCTGCCGCTGCCACCATGGCCGGACTCATCAGCACCGTGCGACCGGTGGGACTGCCCATGCGCCCTTTGAAATTCCGATTGCTCGATGAAGCGCACAACTCGCGGCCTTGCAGTCTGTCCGGATTCATGCCCAAGCACATCGAGCAACCCGCCTTTCGCCACTGAAAGCCAGCTTGCTGGAAGATTTCGTGCAATCCTTCAGCCTCGGCTTGAGCAGCGACAGCTTCCGAACCGGGCACAACCAGCGCGCGCACACGCGGCGCCACACGATGTCCTCGCACCAGTTCGGCAGCAATGCGCAAATCTGACAGCCGCGAATTGGTGCAGGAGCCAATGAACGCCACGTCAATCGGCGTGCCGGCAATCGGCTGGTTCGGTTTGAAGCCCATGAACTCGATAGCTTCTTCATAAGCAGCGCGTTCGGATTCGGGCAAATGCGTTGGGTCAGGAATCGTCTCCGTGATGCCCAGCGATTGACCAGGATTGAGGCCGTAGGTGACCATCGGTTCCAGCGCGTCGGCGTCGAACTGCGCCTCGTCGTCGTAGTGAGCGTCGGCATCCGACGCGATGCTTTTCCACCATGCCACAGCGCGGTCGAATTGTTCAGATGACGGCGCGTAAGGACGACCCCTGAGATAATCGAAGGTTGTTTGATCTGGATTGACGTACCCAACACGCGCGCCGCCTTCGATACTCATATTGCAGATGGTCATGCGCTCTTCCATCGTCATTGCTTCAATGGTTGAGCCGGCATATTCATAAGCGTAGCCGACGCCACCTTTGACGCCGAGCCGGCGGATGATGGCCAGGATCACATCTTTGGCATACACGCCACGCGGAAGCCTTCCATTGACCACGATTCGCCGAACTTTTGGCTTGCTCATCGCCAGCGTTTGTGTAGCGAGCACATCGCGCACTTGACTGGTGCCAATGCCGAAGGCGAGCGCCCCAAATGCGCCGTGAGTTGACGTGTGACTATCGCCGCAAGCAATGGTCATGCCCGGCTGGGTCAGTCCCAGTTCCGGACCAATGACATGCACGATGCCTTGATGGCCACTGCCGATGTTGAACAGCCTAATTCCGTTGGCCTCGGTGTTCTTGATCAGCTCAGCGGTCATCGCCTCAGCCTGCGCGTCAGCAAACGGCCTCACTTGAGACTCAGTCGGCACGATGTGATCAATTGTGGCAAATGTTCGATCAGGAAAGCGAACACGCAAGCCCAGCTCGCGGATCATCTGAAATGCCTGTGGCGTCGTCACCTCGTGAATCAGATGCAAGCCGATGAACAATTGCGTTTGTCCTGACGGCAACTGGCGCACGGTGTGTGCTCGCCATACCTTCTCTAGAAGTGTTTCAGCCATACTTGAATCTATTGCTCAAAACTTGCTCGGAGCGGCGATTCTATGAATTGATGCTGAGCAAGTCAAGCGTGGCAATGGAACGGCTCGCGCGACAGGGAAGAGTAGGAGCAGAATGTCCAAGCAGTAGTCTCCGACTTTCTGATGGCATTTGGGATTACTCATCCTATGCGCGTTTTTGTTGAGCCGCGCAAGCGGCGCATACGAAGGTAGCCAAACGTGCAACGTAATGTGATTGCGAATTGACAAAACGCAGAGCAACAAGCAGCCACAGGCAACGGCATAGAGCGTCTTCGGAGGCAGTTAGTATCACATCTGAGCCCAATACCAACCGACCAGTGGTTTGCCCGCCAATAACGCGATGACGGCAGCTATGGCGATGAATAGGCCGTAGGGAATGCCGGCAAACCGATCCCGTTGTCGGATCATGATCATGACGCCAATGAGTGATCCTAGCAGCGAAGCCAACAATAGCGTTAGGAATGTGCTTGACCAGCCCAGATAGGCGCCGACCATCATCATCATTTTGATGTCGCCAAAGCCGACGCCTTCAATATTTCTCACCACGAAGTAAACCGCTCTCAAGAGCCAGATCGTTCCTGCGCCTAGCGTGGCGCCCACCCATGCGCCGATGATCGCCTCCACGCGGGGCGCAGTCTGCGCCTCTGGTTGGTTGATGACCGTGAGGAAAAAAACGCCGGCGAGCAATCCAGCGAGCGTGAGCGTTATCACGTTGACAGGGTCGCCGTGTGGCGGTGAGGATTCAGCCGGCAGCGCTTCGTTCACGGCAGAACTAGCACTGGCCGGTTCACCGGCTGCGGCGTGCGCATCCGATGTTGCATCGCCGGCGGCGCGGGCACGCTCCATCTGCTCGAGCCGTCGCCCGATCAAGTGATAATCCAACCATTCGATGGCGAACATGACGAGCGCCGAAAGCGCAATCAGAGCTGAACCGATCAACGCGGTGTGACGGTCAATCAGGTTGAGTTCAGCGGCGTCCTGGTTTGGGCTGAGAAACCCGCGCAGTCCGACGGTCAGCACGAATCCCGGATAGGTGATGCGATCAGGGAGCAGGCGGTGTTCCAGATCAATCATCGCCAACGCGATCATCGCCGAGACGAAAGCCCAATCCGTCAGTAGCAGCCATGTCAGTCCATCAACACGCCACACAACCCAAAAGAGCATAGCCGTTATCAATTCAACCAGCGGATAACGAATAGAAATCCGCTGGCCACACCAGCGGCAGCGACCCTTGAGACGAATGAAACTGAACAGAGGAATGTTGTCGCTGATTCGAATCGGCGTGTGACAAGCGGGACAATGCGACCTCGGCGTGACTATTGACATTTCGCGGGGAACGCGGTAGATGACTACGTTCAAGAAGCTGCCGACGGCGAGTCCAATCAGGATCACGATCAGCGAGAGGAACCAAGCAGCCACAGGAGCAAGCGATTGAATATCCATGTTTGACGGTCGGCTTGTTAAGCTAGCATTGTTTGACGTTGGCAGGCAACGGTGTGGGCTGAGAAAATGAACATCCTGCATGTCTCATCAGCTACCGGCCTGGGTGGTGGCGAAGCGCATCTGGTTGATCTATGTCGCGCGTTGATTCGACGCGGCCATGCGGTGCATGTGGTGGTGCGCCCGCACACGCCATTGATCGAACAACTCCGTGCAGCGGCAATTCCATTTGAGCTACTTCGGTTGCGTCATTCCCTGGACCTGGCGTCGGCCTGGAAGCTCAGCCGCCTGATTCGACGGTTAGATATTGACATCCTGCACGGGCACGTCGCCCGCGATTATCCTGTCTGCGCTATGGCTGAGTGGCTGGCTGGCCGCGCTCGTTTGGTGCTGACGCGACATCACTACTTGCCGCTCAAACGGAATTGGGGATACCGCCGCATGTTTCGTCGCGTAGCGAAAATAATCGCCGTTTCGGAATTTGTGCGGCAGCAGTTGATTGCCTCGTTAGAGCTTCCCTCGCATCATGTAGTCACGATCCCGAATTGGATCAACCTGGATCAGTATCGAACCTTGCCAGACCGTCATCAAGCGCGCGCCCGTTTTGGATTGTCAGCGCCCTTCGTGGTCGGGCTTGTCGGTCAACTGACGCCAGCCAAAGGGCAAGAAGAATTCATTCGCGCCGCCTCACGCATTGCCGCCATCCGCGATGATGTGTTGTTTGTCATTGTTGGCAAAGAGCAGGGCAAAGAGACGCGCTTCACCGATTACTTGCATGGTTTGGTTCGTCAGTTAGCCTTGAGCCACCGCGTTCGGTTTCTTCATTGGGTTGATGACTTGCCTCAGTTATATGCAGCATTGTCCATCCTCGTCGTCCCTTCATGGTTTGAAGCTTTCTCGCTAGTGCTGATCCAGGCGCTGGCGGCGGGCGTCCCGGTGATTGCGTCGAATGTGGGTGGACCTGCCGAGATTGTTGTGCATGAGGAAACCGGATTGCTCGTCCCGCCTCGGCAGGCCGACGCGCTGGCAGAGGCCATTGATCGCTTGCTCAACGATGGTGCGTTGCGTGAGCGACTCGGTCGGGCCGGTCAGCAGGATGTTTGCCGGCGATTTGAACGTGAAATGGTCATTGATCGGATTGAGGCTGTTTATCGCAACGTCCTTGACAGCCGCTAGGCTGTCATGCAACAACTATTGCCTCGAAATCACTCATGAGGAGGACAACCGAAGATTTGTGGCAGTCATTGTTGTAAACGATAACGAGACCATTGAAGCGGCGCTGCGCCGATTTAAGCGCAAGGTGCAGCAAGAAGACATCATCAAAGACATCAAGAAACATTCCTTTTATCTGAAACCCGGCGAGAAACGACGATTGAAGTCAGCCTTGGCTCGCAAGCGCGACCGCCGCCGATTGCGACGAGAAGCCGAATGACGCACGGATCGCGATGACGCGCTCATGACTCCTCTGACGCCAATCAACCAGCTTCCCGCTTATGTTCACTGATGGCGATTGCATTGACGTATTTCGCTTGATCGCTGAACGGAAAATTACTGAAGCGATGGAGCGAGGCGAATTTGACAACCTGCCGGGCAAAGGCAAGCCATTGGTGTTCCACGACGATCCGTTAGAGCCTCCGGAGCGACGATTGGCCAATAAGATTTTGAAGAACGCCGGCATTGCGCCGGTCGAAATCTCTCTGCGCCGGGAATTGACTCATCTGAAACGCGAATACGCGCGCGCTAAACGAGCCGATGAGCGTCAACGGTTAATGAAAGAAATTCGGTGGATGGTGTTACGCCTGAATCTGCTGCAGAAGTCTGCGCTGTGACCGGCGCATCGGCTTGCAAGCTGTGTGTGCATTGCGCTGCCGCTCAGCCTGTTTTCTCCCAACGGTCTGTCCGTCGGTTCTCTGGTGAAATTGTCTCATGTGGACCACTCGTAGGCTCGTAGAGCGAGCGCGTGGCGTTTGCTTGTGGGGCCGGGCTGAAAAACCCACGGGCGTAGGCCATCATCCAGATTCCGGCCACGATTAGAACGATACCTATTTGCACGCCTAGCAGGGCCGCCACGCCGGCCCAAAAGGCCAGCAGTCCCCAGTGCCGGTAACGAACGCTCTGGGGAGGCCTGTCGGACATCGCTGGCAGAGGGTTTCTGATGTATTGCAGACCTGTTTGAATGGCGTCCGTCAGAACATCTGTCAGGATTTGCCAGCGTGATGATGAGCGCGTGGGCGGCCACGCCGCAACCGGTTCATGCGGGAGCACCTGGCTCAGATGAACGCCACAGGCGCGGCAGAACTTCTGTCCCGGTGTGGCATGCGCGCCGCAGTTATAGCAAAACATAGCGTTGAGACCTCACGACGATTTCACTGATTTGGGCTGACGCGCCGGCATTGACTGCGCTGCATGCGATTGACCATTTTCCAACAATTCTGTCGTGTGTTCGGTGACGCTGGGTGCAGCCTCAGGACGCTGTTCAAGTGAGACAGGCATCGTTGAAGCAGACCGAGGCAAGGCGACCGCTAAAGTCGGTCGGCACTGCTGCGGCTCTTTGGGTAGAAACAACGAATAGATCATCATGCCCAGCCCAACAACACACAGCAAGCCGCCAATGGGGGCAACGTCTTGTAGGAAATTGCCCATGGGACGATTCAAGTTTTCGATGGCCCCGCCAACGATACTGATCAGCGCAGCGAGCACTATACCGCCCCAAAACGTGATAAATCCCCAGCGTCGCATGCGGCCTCGCTCGGTCAAATACGCGCTCGCGTCCACGCCGCTAGGTGAGGATGAGTTGGACGCTGCGCTCACAATCTGTGACAGGTGGAATCCACAGGCTCGGCAAAAGTTCTGACCGGATGAAGTCGGCGCTGCGCAATTGGGGCAATACATAGTTCGTTCCTCCGGCAATAGGCTTACGGATGCTCATTCGTGCGTTGTTGACGTTTGAACATATCGGCGTGTCGCTGTCGCGGTTCGGCATCAGGCGCTGTCAGCTCTTTAGAAAAATAGCCCACCAAACCAGCAACGACGTGAAAGAATTTCTTTTTCATCGTTCGTGGCGAGCTTGGACTCATGGGCGATTCTCCAGAATGTAGTGAGCCGGTACTTATAGCACAATGACAGATCGGCTCGCTATGGACGATACGCAGGCCAATCGGTTCAGGTTCTCAGCCATTTCTCCAGATTCATTGACCGCTCTGACGCGCGCAAGTAGAATCCTGCGCATGGAGGTGGTCAACAGCAATCCACCGGGCGCGCGTGCTCCTTTTGCTCGACGCCATCTGGCTACGCTTCTGCTGATTCTGTTTGTCGGAGCATCGTTCGCGTTGCAGTACAAGGTACGACATGGCAGCGTCATCCCGATTCGCCGGGGCGGCTTGAATATCGGCACGCCAGCGCCGAGCTTCGAACTGAAAGACCTGGATGGCCGCACGGTCAAGTTGGATGATTTGAAAGGGAACACCGTCATCCTTGATTTCTGGGCGACGTGGTGCGGGCCATGTCGCGCGGAATTCAACGAGCTGGAAGCCTGGATGCAAAAGAAACAGAAAGACGGAACATGGCAGGGCATTGTGGTGCTTGCGGTGAACCTCCAGGAAGAACCAGCCGTGGTGCGCCGGTTTGTCCAGCAGCGCCAATTGCCATTCACGATCTTACTCGATAGCAATGGGAGTGTCGCTGAGCGATATAATGTGCAGGCGCTGCCCAGTTTGTACGTGATTGATCCGATGGGTCACATCCGCCTTGTTGAGGAAGGGTACAAAGGAGGAGTCCAGTTTAAGCTGGATTATCAGATTGGCGCGATTCAGCAGGACACGTCACGTGAATGATTAATCGAGCCGGAGAGTGCTTAGCTATGGCGTCGTAATGATTCGCTTTCGTGAGGAACAGATCACGTGAGTGATTGGATCATCGAGACAGTGGGTTTAACAAAAACCTATACTTCGGGCTGGTGGCGGAAGAATCGCGTCGAAGCGATGGCCGATTTAGACCTGCAGGTCGGGCGTGGTGAGATATTCGCCTTCCTTGGACCCAATGGCGCTGGAAAGACCACGACCATCAACGTGCTCATGGGGTTTTTACAGCCGACGCGCGGCCATGTCGCGCTGTTTGGTTCGTCGCCGAGCGACCACCGCGTGCGCGCGCGAATCGGTTATCTGCCGGAGCATCACGCGTTCTATTCGTTTTTAACGGCGACGCAGTTGTTGAATTTCTTCGGACAACTGATGGGCATTCCAGCGCGTGAGCGGCGTCAGCAGATTGAACAACGATTGCACCGAGTAGGATTGTGGGACGCGCGCAATCGAAAGATCGCCACGTATTCGCGCGGCATGCGCCAACGATTGGGGATCGCGCAGGCGTTGCTTGGTGAGCCGGCGCTGCTTATCCTTGACGAACCTACATCCGGCTTCGATCCGCTCGGACGCCGCGCCGTGCGCGACCTGTTGCTAGAGTTGAAGCAGGCAGGGACGAGCATTTTCCTCTCGTCGCATATTCTTTCAGAAGTCGAGGCCGTGTGTGACCGTGTGGCCATCATCAACCGTGGACGACTGGTTCAGGGCGGCACACTGGACGAGGTCATCGGCGCTCAGGCCGGCTACCAGATCGCTTTCACCGATCCGACAGAGGCGGCGGCGCCGCGCCTGCGCCAAATGAGTCTGAACATCACGCAGGATGAAGACCTCTTTCATGTGTTCGTCGGCGATGAAGCGCTCGCGCAGACAGTTCTGGATACGATTCGTTCACACGGCGGTCTCCTCAGATCATTCATCCCGAAGACGCGGACGCTCGAAGAGGTTTTCCTTCAGCTTGTCGGACCGCCGCAAACAACTCCCGCGAGTGACGACATGGAGAAACAGCGGTGACGCGGACTGTGATCATTGCTGGTCATGTGCTAAGTCGGCTGTGGCGCCAGAAGCTGGTGATCGTGACCCTGGTGGTGGCGTTACTCATCATCGGGTTGATGAGTTCCTCGCTCTTCATGATTAGAACGGCGTCACAGCTTGGTCAACCGAGCGAAGCTCAGCAAATGGCCATGGGATTGTTCTTCTTTGTGACGATGTTGATGGGCTGGTTTGCCGATCTAGTGGGATTAGTCATCGGCGTGACCGTGACGCGACAGGATATTCGCGATGGCACGGTTTTCAGTCTGCTGGCCAAACCGGTGGCGCGATGGGAATATCTGTTGGGGAGTTATCTTGGCAGCGTGGTTTACTTGTTGCTGGTCTGGTTGGTGCTCACTGGCGTCTATGTCGGCTTGGTGTACGTAACGGAACAACCGCTGGGGAGAATGCATGGGCTCGTTCTGCTAGGACATGCGGCGCTATCTTTGCTGATGTTGAGCCTTGCTTTTGGTTTGGCGCAACGCTTCAGTGCGTGGATCGCCGCGCTGCTCGCCGTAGTGATCTACAATGGCGACGCTGCCGTCAATACTCTTGGCAGCCTGGTCGGCCTACTTGGACTGGGAATGCCCGAATGGATGCACAAGGCGCTTGTGTTTCCGCTGCCGGCCACGAATTGCTTTGATATGCTGTTCGAGTCACTCATGAAAACACAGCTTCAATCGCTGCCTTGGGGTTGGGGCTTGCTACATATCATTGATTACTCGGCGGTGATGGTCTTGCTCGGCTGGTGGCTGTTCCGCCGTCAGGATGTAACGTCGGCGACGGAGTGATCACGGTGACTCATCTGAACGCTCAACGGGTCAGACAGAAGTTAGTGGAGTTGGATAGAACGCGGATGAGGCGGATGCGGCGGATTTTCACGGATTGATCCGCGTTGATCAGCCGAATCCGCGTCATCCGTGTTCCATGAGATTCTCAACTTAATGCCATTGGCTTTCAAAAGCCCGGCTAAACTCAGTAGCCGCTGACGCGGCTGGCTGCACATTGGGGTATGGTGTGGCAGTGGCGCCTGGTCGTCGGGGCCATCGGCGTGTACCCCTACAACAAATTCAATAGCCGCTGAGGGGCTAATGTGCGGATACCAATGGCGTGCGTTCCCTGGGCTGACTCATTCGCAAACCGCGCTAATAGCTCATAGACCATGTCGGGCCGGTAAACTGCCCTCACAGGCTAATTGCTCATAGCCCATGTTGAGCTGGTAAACTGCCCTCACACGGTAGTGGCTCATAGAGCATGTCGAGCCGGATAGTTTCTTGCTACCTTTCAAAATTGAAACTACCGTGTCTCAGGTTGAAACATTCCTTTCACTCCGTGTTGTGGCGGAGAGGCCGATGGCAGATTTATAAACATTGTGTTTTCAATTTCTGGAAAGCGAATTCCCTGGGCTAGCCAGTTGGCACGATGCTTGCTCATAGTCGGTTGCAAGTTTGAGCGGAGCCGACTTGTATGCTGAACCGACAACGGCTAAAGGAACGGTTGCCGAAGGGCAACAAGGTTCTGCTCGAGAAAATATGCTGCCTTTTCCTCGGCGGTAAGTAGCCGAGAGCAAGGTTCGATGTGAACCCGGCTACTTACTGCTGATCTCGCCATCGAATTGATGCCTCCGTTGAGCTTCAACGCGAACTAACCTATACTACGCTTCTATGGTGTGGCGGCGGATGCGCCAAGTCGCTGTTGTCCTGCTTGTGATGTTGTGGCCGTGGATGCAGGCCCGCGCTGAGGCGCGGCAATTGTTGGGGTCAGCCGGTGCACGCCCGACCTATCGCATTGAGCTTGACCTTGACCAAGGCTCCTTAACCTACTGGGGGCAGGAGACTGTTCGCTATGTGCACACGGATGGAGTAGCCTCCGATGTGGTGTGGTTTTTGCTGGCTCCCAATGCGCGCACGGCTTCGAGCAAGGATGCCTCGCCGTTGTTGTTTGTCCGTCGGGTTAAAGTGGACGATGAGGAAGTTCAGTTTCAGGTCCACGACTCTACCAGGGTTGAAGTCACTCTCCCCAAGCTGTTGGCCAAGGGGGATGAAATCCGGTTAGAGCTGGAATTTGTCGGCAAAGTGCCGCCGCTAGACCCGATGCTCAACACACTGCCGGCGCATTTCACCGAACAGATCGCTCAGGTCATTAACAGCCGCGAGCGTCGAACTTACGTGGACCCTCCATTTTTTGTCTCCGAGCAGTTTACCGTGTTAGCTCGATTTCATCCGATCCTGGCGCCTCGGCGCAATGGCCAATGGTACACACAAGTGACGCGCACCGTGGACGATGAATTCTGTGGTGAGGCGGCTGATTATGAATTGTTGATTCGCGCGCCGGCGGGTGTGATGGTTCATGCTTCGGGTCGGGCAGCGGCTGTCCGAAGCGAGGCTGGCAAGCGAGCCTGGCTGTGGCGGGGAGAGGGGGTGCGCGATGTGCTCGTGATTGCCGGGCTGGAACTTGACATGGTATCGGAGCAGGTTGGTCCTGTAGAGGTGCAATCGTTTTTTCTGCCCGATGATGAAGCAGTAGCTCGTCAGGTGTTGCAATATGCGGCCAAGGCGGTGGCCGCTTATCAGAGTTTGTTTGGGCCATATCCCTATCAGCAGTTGCGTCTGGTGGCAACGCCGCTGCCAGCCGGACGGATGAGCGCATCAGCTAGCTCGTTGATTGCGCTGGCTCGCGCCTATTACGTTGATTTTCAGAGTCCGCGTGGCTTGGCGTTGCCTGGCATGATCCGCGAGCATGCCGAGTTAATTCAACAAGGATTGGAATTCCATGTGGCCTATGCCGTCGCTCGACAATGGTGGGGCGCTGTGGTCGCCAGCGATTGTCGTAGCGCCCATTTCCTTGACAACACGTTGGCTACACATGCGGCGTTACGCTATTACGAAAGAAACTACGGGCCAGAAGAGCGAGACGCACAAGTCGAGGCTCAATTGAAAGCGGCTTATCGTGTTTACCGGATGTTTGGTGGCCAAGATCAATCGGCGAACCAGCCGGTCAGCCGATTCAAGAATAACTTTCAATATACCTCGATTGTGCACGTGAAAGGAGCCTTGTTGCTGGAGGCATTGCGTCAGGTGGTGGGCGAGCCGCAGTTGACAAGTGCCTTACAGCAATACTACCTCAACCATTTGTTTGGGATTGCCGACGAATCCGCCTTGTTGCGCCTGCTTCGGCGGTCGGCAGGCCAACGCAGTGGACAAGTTGCTCAACTCTACGAACGGTGGATAGCCTGGCGGCGCGGCGATCAGGATATTGGAAAACCGGAATATCGCATCGTGGTGTCGGCCGGTATTGGGCCGTCGGATGAAGGTCGTCCATCGGCCTTTGAATGGCTCGGTCGCACCATTGCTCGTCAGATGACGCGCGTAGGCAGGTATGCAGTCAGACCGTTTTGATCAAAGAAATCCCAAACCCTCTTCGAGGGAAATTCCAAATCCGAAGCACGAAATCCGAAGCCCTCTTCGGGGGAAATCCGGCCCTCTTCGAGGGAAATCCGAAATCCCAAGCACGAAATCCGAAACAAGTTCAAACGTCAAGAATCTCAATGTTCCAAACGCTGCCCCAATCCTTGTTTCACATTTGAGAGTTTGGTCATTGGAATTTGTTTCGGATTTCGGATTTCGTGCTTGGGATTTCCCCGCAGGGGCTTGGGATTTCCCCGCAGGGGCTTGGGATTTCCCGCAGGGGCTTGGGATTTCCCGCTCCACGGGTTTGGAGCTTCGGATTTATTGCTAGCGCTTCGTCCATGATTTCCCAAGAACTATATTATCGTGGCGTGCGACGGGTCCTGGTGATCACCCTGTGCTTGAATCTGGCGGTGGTGGTTGCCAAGTTGGTCATCGGGTTATTGGCCAACTCACTCAGCGTGATCGGCGACGCTATTCATTCATCAACGGACGCAATCAATAACGTGGTCGGTTTACTGATTGTGCGTGTGGCTACCGCCGAGGCCGACGAAGAGCATCCGTATGGTCATCGCAAATTCGAATCGCTTGCCGGTTTTAGCGTGGGGGGGTTGCTGTGGGTGGTCTGTTTTGAGCTTGTTCAAAATGCGCTGCATCGTTTGTTCCGACCGGTCGCTGAATTAGAGGTCTCCGGCTTAACGATGATCGGCATGACGGTGACGATGTTGGTGAACCTGTTCGTTTATATCTACGAGCGCCGCGCAGGGGAGCGTTTGGGAAGCCATTACCTGATTGCCGACTCGTTGCACACGCGCAGCGACATCTACGTCAGCGCCACCATCTTAGCCGGGTTGGTTTTGATGCGCATGGGATGGCCATGGCTCGATCCGGTGCTTGCCCTAGTTGTATCTGGCCTGATTGCCCATGCTGGCTGGCAAATTTTTCAACGGACTGTGCCGGTGCTGGTGGATGCTGCACCGTTATCGTCAGCGCGTATCCAGGCCCTCGTGATGGACGTGCCGGGCGTACAACGCGCTTATGAAATTCGATCACGCAGCGATGGCCAGCGAATGTATGTTGAGTTGAATCTTGAAGTCAATGCCAAGGATGTCTATCGCGCCCACTTGGTGACAGAAGAAGTGGAGCGTCGGTTGGTCGAGGCATTAGGGCCGAGTCAGATCACCATTCATGTTGAACCCTCGTGATGGGGAGTTGCCAACCGAGTTGAGTGAGTCACGTAGAGCCACGTGTTTTTGAGGCTGTGGATGTCAACAACAATGATAGTTGCCAAGCCGGTTGCATCAGACGTGTGGAGCCGGACGCTCAATAACTCATGCGATGCAATTCCGAGGCCGGCGTCACTGTGCAAAGAGCCCCATTCGCCGAAGCGTCATTGGCAGTGGAATCAGCCGGGCGGCCACCCCATCGGGCGACCACCTAACAGATGAATGTGCAGATGGAGCACCGACTGGCCGGCTTGAGGGCCACAGTTGATCACGACGCGATACCCATCATCAGCAAGGCCAGCTTGATTAGCCACCTTGGCGGTCACGCGCAGCAGATGTCCCAGCAGGGTTTCGTCGCCTTGTCCTACGTCGTTGAGAGATTCCATGTGTTCCCGTGGAATGATCAGCGTGTGCGTGGGCGCTTGCGGATTGATATCTTTGAGTGCGATGAGATACTCATCTTGATATAAAATTTCGCCGGGAACATCGCCCGCGATGATGCGACAGAAAAGGCAGTTGTCTTCCATCCGTCTTTCTCTCCCTATGATTTTGAGTGTTCATCTTATCAACCTTGAGCAGTCAAACGCAATACGATGATTCGTTCAATCGCTTGAAGATCGGGCACAATTGATTCAATCAGCCAGGTAGATCGGTCTACAAGCTCGAGCATCGGTTGATGCTGTCCGAAGCCCATCTCCATGATGAGGTACCCACCTGGGCGCAACCAGGCCGGACTTTCCATCAGCAACCGCCGATGGAACGCTAATCCATCCGAGCCGGCAAACAAGGCAACAGATGGTTCGTATTCGCGCACTTCGCGCTGTAGCGAGTCGCGCTCATGTTCAGCCACATAAGGAGGATTGGAGACGATCAGGTCAGCTTTGGTTGTCATTCGTTTGGCAGTTAAGCCTGAGAACACGTCGCTGATTAGGAACTCAATTCGATCTTCTACCTGATGGCGACGCGCATTCAATCGGGCGATGCGAAGCGCCGCCTCGGATATATCTAACGCCAGCACGCGGCACGAAGGCCGGTGAACAGCTAAGGTGATGGCCAGACACCCCGACCCCGTCCCGACATCAATGATCAACGGCGCCGGTTCTTGGAGTCTGAGCAACGCTTCTTGAACGAGCAATTCGGTCTCTGGGCGCGGTATCAACACATCAGGCGTGACCAGGAAATCAAGGCCATAGAATTGCTCATGTCCGGTGATGTATTGCAGTGGCACACCACGGCACCGCTGCATCACCCATGTTTGGAATTGATCGGCCACGTTAGGCTCCAACCTGTCATCGCTGTGCGTGATGAGGTACGCCCGGTCTTTTTTGAGCAACGCAGCCAGCAGTTGTTGTGCTGTCACGCGGGGCTCGGCGATACCCGCGTTGGTGAGAAGCTGGGTAGCGTTGGCAATGGCTTCCCGGATCGTCATAAAGCAGTGTTCAGCCTGTTTCGATGTTAAACCTGATGGGGAGCAACTCTAAGGTCTGACATCCGATCACGGAGAGCTTATGCCGCCACAGCAGTCTGCTCTTTGAGCTTCTCTGCCTGAAAGTGCGTGATGAGTGGATCAATGAGCGGGTCCAACTGGCCATCCATGATGAGGTCGAGTTGATACAACGTCAGGCCGATGCGATGGTCGGTCACGCGATTTTCCTTGAAATTGTATGTGCGAATTTTTTCGCTTCGGTCGCCGCTCTTGACTTGCTGACGGCGCTGGGCGGTGATTTGCTCCTGTTGTTTTTCTCGCTCCAGCTCCAGCAGCCGTGAACGGAGCACGCGCATGGCTTTCTCGCGGTTTTTGATCTGTGAGCGCTCATCCTGACACGATACCACCAATCCGGTCGGCAGGTGAGTTAACCGGACCGCTGAGTAGGTGGTGTTAACCGATTGTCCGCCGTGGCCTGACGAGCAGAATGTATCAACGCGAATATCTTTGGGATCAATTCTGATGTCCACATCTTCGGCTTCGGGCAGCACGGCCACCGTGACGGCAGACGTGTGGATGCGCCCACTGGCTTCAGTCACCGGCACCCGTTGGACGCGGTGAACGCCCGATTCATATTTCAGCCGCGAATAGGCGCCCTGCCCCTCGATTAAAGCAATCGCTTCCTTGATGCCGCCGATGTCTGATTCGGATACGTCGAGCACCTGCGTGCGCCAGCCTTTCTGTTCAGCATACCGCGTGAACATCCGCAGAATCTCAGCAGCAAACAATGTTGCCTCATCGCCGCCTGTGCCGGCGCGGACTTCCAGGATGACGTTCTTGTCATCATTGGGGTCTTTGGGCAACAGCAAGAGTTTCAACTGCGCTTCCGATGCGGCCAGCTCGTCTTCCAGCTTGGCCAATTCTTCGCGGGCCAACGCTTGCAGTTCAGGTTCGTTTTCCTCGTCGAGCAGCACGCGCGTCTGCCGCACCGAGGCCTGCAGCGCTTGGTAGCGACGGAATTCTTGAACAATCGGTTCGAGCTCGCGGTGTTGCTTGGCGACCTTTCGATAGCGAGCCTGATCGGCAATCACCTCAGGATCGCTCAGTTGCTCAGCCAACGATTCGTAGGTCAATTCAATTTCTTTCAACTTGTCGAACATACCGAATCAAGACACAGCAAAAGCCACAAGCCGGTCAACATCCAGGCGCGGCTTGTGGCTTTCGGATCGCTAATTTGTGCCGGCGTTTAAGAAATTGCTGTATTTCTTTTGGAATCGCTCGACGCGACCGGCGCTGTCAACGAACTTTTGCTTGCCCGTGAAGAACGGATGGCAAGCCGAACAGATTTCCAAATGGATCTCTTTTTTCGTCGAGCGTGTCAGGAACGATTCGCCACAGGCGCACCGCACCGTGACAAAATCGTATTTGGGATGACCTTCCTTTTTCACAACAACAATTGCCTCCTTTATGCTTAACCTAAGCAGATAAGCTAGCCTCACGCGCCAGACCTGTCAAGTTTGAGTCCAGAGACTCATAGTGGCATCATGACAGCGCCATGCAGTCCACGACGACGCAAGAAGAGTACTTGATCGAAGGACACAATGTCCCGGAGACGCGCATGATTCTCTCGGAGGATTATGCGAGGCTATTCGCCGGGAATCACCCTTATGCCATGGCACGCCACGAAAGATGAAAATACGGTTCGTTCGTGAGCTTCGTGTGTTTGGTGGGCTACTTTCAAGGGAATCGCCCTTATGCTCCGCGCACGCCACGAAGGATGAAAATGGTTATTTTTAGAGGAGGACGTTCATCACAATCTTTGCCGCTCGTTCAGCAGCGTTTCCGATGCCGAGTTTCTGTTTCACTTGTTTCAGTTTTTGCTTCATGATTGCCCGCGCGGATGGATTCTGAAACAAACCATAGATCGTCTCGGCTAGTCGCGCCGGCGTCATATCAAACTGAATGAGTTCAGGAGCGATTCTTTCGCCGGCAATCAAATTAACCATGCCGAATGTATTCAGATGAATCAACGGCCGAATCAGGCAGTAATTCAGCGTTGAACTCCGGTAGACAACGATCAGCGGTGTTTCCAGCAAGGCCGTCTCCAGCGTGGCTGTCCCGCTGGCGACGACGGCTAGCTCTGAATGAGCTACCGCGTTGTAGGTATCGTGTTCGATCAAGGTGAGACCCAACGCAGAATGCTCGCCACGCATCATCGTTTGGGCCCATGCGCGTGGGATCGTATGAGCGAGTGGAACCACGAACTGAGCGCCCAGTGAGCGCAAGCGAGCCATCGCCTCCAGCATAACGGGAAAGATGTGCGTTACTTCACTGCGGCGACTGCCCGGCAGAAAGCTGATGATCGGGCGGTCCGGCTCCAGTTGATGTTCTGCGCAGAACGCGGTTCGATCTTTGGTCGCCCGGACCATTTCAACCAGTGGATGGCCGACAAATTCGACTTCCACTCCAGCTTGGCGATAGAAGTCTAACTCGAACGGCAGAATGACAACCATCTTGTCTACATATCGTTTGATCGTGCGCAGCCGATACCGACGCCAAGCCCAGAGCTGTGGACTGATGTAATAGATCGTGCGCCGTCCAATCTGCTTGAGGAACCTCAGCATCTTGAGATTGAATTCAGGCCAGTCAATCAGAATCACAGCGTCTGGCTGGCGTTCGCGGGCAGCTTGTTTAAGTGTGCGGAATGCCTGGAGGATACTGCGCCATGCTTTCAGAATTTCCACCGGCCCGATGATGCTGACCTGATTGATGTCAATCAGAATATCGGCGCCCGCCTGACGCATGCGCGGACCACCTGAGCCAAAAAACTCAAACGCCGTTCCGGGCGCAATACGGCGCAACGCGTGCATCAAGTCGGCTCCATGTTGCTCGCCGGATGCTTCGCCGGCCAGTATCATCAGCCGAACACGGCTAGGGTGCTGGGTTGATGTTGAGGATATCGCGGATGTCCCCTCCTGCGCCGGCAGCAATCGTATCGAACACCTTCTGGTAGACGATGATTTTGCCTTCCGAGGCCAGCTTATCCTTGATCTGTTTCAGATAGGCTTGATAGAGCTGATTGCGTCGCTGATCAAGCAGGCGTTTGCGCGTGGCGTCTTGCTCTTCGGCCAGCTTGGTCAGATCAGCCGCTTTCTTCGCTGTGACGCCGAGCAACACGTATTTCTCACCCACTTTGATTGCTTGCGGCGCCGTTTTGCCTACCTCAACGCTGAAGGCAAATCCTTCCAATTGATCCGACTGCTCTAGCTCCTGCAGAATGCTGCCGCGCTTGAAATCATCCTGTGTCTTGAGCTCCAGTTTCTCAGCCGCGGCGGCTTTTTGGAGCGCCTGAACGCTGTTGACCTGTTGCGCTAATTCGTTGGCTCGTTGGCGTGCGCGTTCGGCCGCCTTTTGCTTGCGCAGCTTCTCTATGACGCGATCCTTGACTTCTTCAAAGGAAGGCTCATGTGGATCGCGCTTGGCGGCCAACTGCGGAATGGCGATGCCATCTTTCAGCGTGATCTGATTGCCAACTTGACCGATGTCGTTGAGGTTTGATGCGCTGCTGGTGAACGAGCTGGAGTAAATGTCAAATTCTGGCAATTGAGTGGATGTCGCGAAGAAGCCGGTTTGTTTGACGATCTGATCCAACGGCAGATTGCCCAGACGGGAACGAAATTCTTCGGCCACTTTGCGGATGTCTTTGACCTCTTGCAGCTTCTTCGTGATTTCAGTGGCCAGCTTGGATGCTTCGGTTCGGGCCTTCCGGTCGCGGAGTTGTTGCAATAATTCAGGCCGCGCTTGTGCTAACGATTTGCGGTCCCACCGGGTCACTTTCATCACGTAGAACGCGTTGCCTTCTTTGATCGGCTCGGTGACGTCTTTCTTGGCGTCTACCAAGGTGAAGACACGCTGCTTGTAGGATGTATCTTTGCTGTCTTTCTTGACGTAGCCGATGCTTTTGCCGCCGAGCTTGGCAAAGTCCTCGGCGGGCGTCTTCTCGTCGCCGCGCGCTTTTTTGACGACTTCGTCGGCCTTCTGGCGAACTTGCGCTTCGTTAGTCTCATTGAACGGAAACACGATCTGGCTGACCGTCGCGCCGATCGTTTGCTGCGATTTGGTGAACTCGTATTCCTGTTTGATTTCGTCCTCGGTGACGCTCACTGAGGGCTTCAAGGCGTCATAGGCGATATAGATGTAGTCAACCTTTCGCTCG
This sequence comes from Blastocatellia bacterium, assembly GCA_025054955.1. NCBI lineage: Bacteria > Pseudomonadati > Acidobacteriota > Blastocatellia > Blastocatellia bacterium. Next base: position 69,066 of record JANWZE010000055.1, read on the forward strand.
ACTTCGGTGATTTTGAATTCGTCCTTATGTTGGTCAAAGTAGGATTTCGCTTCTGCCTCTGACACCGACACCTCCGCTTCATACTTCTTTGGCTCAATCACCACGTAGGACAAATTGACGCTCGTGTTTTGACGAACGAAATCCTCTTCGACCTCGCGAGGCGTGACCGTGATGCCGGCGGTCAAGTACGCTTGCAATTTCTTATCCAGGAGCGACTGTCGGATACTTTGTTCAAACTCTTCGACGGTTGATCCACTGGCTTCGATGGACCGACGGTAGCGGTCGAAATCAATGAACCGACCTTTGTCGTCAATGAAATTGGGAACTTGACGAGCGATCTCGCGCCGAACTTCATCATCGGAAACCGTGATTCCCAACCGCGCCGCCTCGGCTTTGACGATGCGTTGCGTGATGAGCTGGTCAAGCAGTGTATCGCTGAACGATTTAATGAAGGCCATGTTTTGACCACTGCCGCCCTGAGCGATGCGGTTCAGCGCTTGTTGTAATTCACGAGCCGGGATTTTGTCGCCATCAACTTCGGCGACCGTCGCCTTCGGGTCAGCCGCGTCTGCCTCACTGCCTTTGAAGGCGCTGGAAATCCAATCGCCAATCGGCATGCCTAAGAAGATCACCAACGTCACCGCCATGACGAAACAGAAAAAGATCAAGAATGCGTTGCGCGCGCGTTGTTGCTTGCTCAAAAACCTTAGCATAATGCCTCCACTGGTTGGAGTCGAGCTCCAACGAAAGGCGTGATTTTAGTCGCTCTCAAGCTCAAAGCGCAATCGGCAGCTTCAGTCACACGGTTTTTCTACCACCACCGATGAACTGAGCCTTTCCGCCAAACGCTATACCCGCGGCTATCACCTCGCCATCTTCCACTTCTGCTAACCCGGAAAGACGAGCAGGAGAAGACGAGCGTATGCTGAAGGTGGGAAGCCTGGCCTGTTCTCATGCCTTGGGAGGCAGCGCTGACGCCCCTACATCGGCCATCGTTTGAAAACAGTTTCCGCAAGTTGACACGATCTCGAGGCAAAATTAGAATCCCTGCCGCAGTGAAAAATCCAGCAACCAAAGCCTAGGAGGTAGTGCTTTATGTGTCGAAACGATGACTGTCGTCTCAAGGTCTTTTTGCACCTGTGCGCGGCGATCGTTTTGCTCGCTGTTGGGGGCATCACAGGCGCTGCCCAGACCGGCACGAGCCGGATCACGGGAACGGTCACAGACCCAGCCGGAGCCGTGATTGAAGGCGCTACGGTCACGGCGAGAAACGAAGCCACCAGCGTGCAGTACAGAGCGACCACGACATCGGCGGGCACGTATGCGATTGAGTCGGTGCCCGTCGGCATTTACACGATTACAGTCGAAGCTTCTGGATTTCGGACCTTCAGCAGCTCCGGCAATGTCGTCAACGTCGGTGCGGCGTTGGTCGTGAATGCGCAACTTCAGGTGGGGCAAGCGACGGAGATCATCGAAGTCGTGGGGGCATACGAGCGCGTGGAAACAACTCATGCCATGCTCAGTGATGTCGTGAGCCGGCGAGCGGTGGCCGACCTGCCGCTGAACGGGCGGAATCCGCTCAGCTTGATCGTGCTACAACCGGGCCTGATTCAGCGCACGACTAACTCTCTTGGTTCAGGTACGCATGTGTTCGGCTCGCGAGACCGCGCCCACAACGTCACCGTTGACGGCATTGATGCGAATGAGTCGTCAGTACCGAATCCGCAAAGTAACATTCTACGGCTGAACCCTGACAACGTTCAGGAGTATCGCGTGGTCACCCACAATGCAACTCCAGAATATGGGCGCAATAGCGGGGCGAACGTCTCCATTGCCACGCGATCAGGGACGAATGAGTACCACGCCGACGTGTTTTACTTCCATCGCAACTCTGTGTTGAATTCCAACGAATTCTTCAACAAAGCAGAAGGTCAGGCCAGACCCTTCCTGCTTCTGCATCAATTCGGCGCAGCCGGTGGTGGACCGATTCTCAAGAACAAGACGTTCTTCTTTGCGAGTTATCAGGGGAATCGGATCATGCAAACGCAGCCGATTGCCAAAGCGTTTGGCACGCCGCTGGCTTACACGGCTGCCATGCGGTCGGGAATTTACCGATTCGTGCGAGGAGCCATCACGGTGGATGGTGTAACGGTGACGAGGAACTCCCCGTTGCTCGTAGATGCTCGGGGGAATCTCAAGCCAGGTGTGCCCGTCTGCGGCGGAGCGGTCACCACCAATTGCGTGGATTCCTATAACCTTTTTGATCCACGGAACGATCCCCGAGGCATCGGGCCAGACCCGGTGATTCGCTCCCTTATCAGCCAGCTTCCGGCGCCGAATACGTTTACGGTTGGTGATGGATTGAACATCGGTGGGTTTGTCTGGAATCCTCCCTCGCGGTTTGTGGGACCCAACAGCCTCATCCGCGTTGATCATAAGTTTTCTGAGAATCACACCATGTTCGGACGGTTCATCTGGTCGGAGTGGAACACCGAGCAGGGAGATTTCTTGAATGCGCGTCCACAGGTCTTTCCCGGCTTTCCGCCGATGGGTGAGGTCTTCCGTACCAATCAGAATCTGGCCCTCAGCTACCGCAGCGTGCTGAGCCCTCGTCTGGTGAACGAATTCACAACCGGTTTTAACCGGTTCAACTTCTTCTTCACCTGGGGAGAATCGAACCCGAACTTTGGCGACTTGAGCAAAGTCCCTCCCTACGGCCAGCAGTGCGCGGGAACAACCTCGTTCCGCAACATCACTACGCCGTTCTGCAATACGCCACGCACGGCTCGTGCGGTGTCAACGATTCAGTTCATTGACAATCTAAGCTACGCGCGCGGCTCGCACACAGTGCGCACGGGGATCAATTTCCGCTTCTATCGGCACAACGATAGTCGTGGGTTTGCCGGCGGTCGTAACATCAGTCCGAATATCTTCTTCGATCAAAGCCTGCGACGGAGCGGATTCCTGAATCTCCCGCCGGTGGGCGGCGGCGCGGATCAAATTGACGCCACCGACAACACCATTCTACAGAATGCGCTGGTCGAGTTGGCCGGCATCGTGGCTGGAGTGGATCAAGCCTTCGCGGCCAATTTGAAAGCGAACTCCTTTCCACCGGGCATCCTGCAAGCCCTTGGAACGCGGGCCAGGCAGTTCAATGCTTACGCGCAGGATGAGTGGCGAATTCGCCGAAACCTGACGATGACCTATGGGGTTCGTTGGGAATTGAATCTGCCGATGGAGGATTGCTGTGATCGCGTCTTCGTTCCCGATAAGCCAATTGACGGATCGCAAGGACCGGTCAGCTTCGTCGCGCGGGATCGTTGGTATGAGCGGACAAACTGGACAGCCTTTGGTCCACGCGTGAGCTTCGCTTGGACGCCGTGGGGTGATAAAACTGTCTTCCGTCTCGGCTATGGATTAGCTTTCGATCCGATTTCGACGTTCCAGGTAACGGCTATTGGCGGAATGGTTCCCGGCGCGGCGCTCGATTGCCGCATGCGGTTGAGCGACACGGCGACAGGTGTGCAGGCGACGATCACGGCCGGATGCAGCATTCCGGCCAATGTGGATCGGCGCATCGGTCAAGGCTTCCCGCTGCAACTGCCGACGCCGACAGCTCGACCAAGCGACCTGTTCAGCCCTCCGCCACAACCGATGGGCGTGGCTCCTAACACCGGGGCGTTCGATCCCAACTTGAAGTTGCCTGCCGTTCATGAATGGAGCCTCACTATCCAGCGCGAACTGCTGGGGAACACGGTGCTGCAAGTCGGTTACGTCGGCAAGCGAGGGACTCACCTGTTCCGCGCCTATGACCTAAACCAGATTCGGACCGATCAGCCCGGTTTCAAAGAATCGTTCCTGATCGCTCAAGAGAATCTGCGGAAAGGCTGCCGTCCTGATGGAACGGGCTGTCCAGCGGGCGTTACCGGAGTCACCCCAACGCTCCTGGTGCAGCTCACGGGCAGCACGGTGGGTAGCGCCACGTCGTTCCTCAACTCTTCAACGACGCAGACCAACCTGCTGCGCAATGGCTTGGGCGACCTGGCCGTGCGCATTGATTCGTTGACCGGCACGGCCTCGATTGTCAACCGCGGTTTCCCGGCCAACTATTTCCGACCCAATCCGCAGTTCAGTCAGATTTTCTATTTCGATTCCGGTGGCGATTCCTACTACCACGGGATGATTCTGCAACTGCGTCGCCGGTTTGAAAGAGGACTGGATATGGGCTTCTCCTACACGTTGTCCAAGTCCATTGACAACATGTCGGTGGACCCGGTGGGAGCGGCCTCCGGCGGAGGCTTGAGCACGACCAATTCGCGCACGCCGACTGATGTACGGAACTTCCGGTTGGATCGGAGCCTGTCGGATTTCGACAATCGTCACGTCATTGTCGTGCATGGGCTCTACGATCTCCCGTTTGGGCGTGGCCGTACATGGGGCGCTGATTGGCCAGGCGTCATCAACCACGTTCTCGGCGGCTGGACCGTGACGGGCATCTTCCTCTCCCAGAGCGGCGAGCCGTTCACCATCAATAGCGGCATTCGCACCGTTCACAATACTAAGGTCTCGCGGGCTGAACTGCGCGGACCATTGCCTGAAGCGAGATTGCAGTCGGTGGCGGGAATTCGTGGGCCGGTGGTCTTCCAGGTGACCGACCTCGATCCTAATACCAACTGTCGTCAGATTGTCGGAACGCAGAGCTTCCTCTGCATCCCGGCGCCAGGCGAGTCGGGCATGGGACGAAACACTGTCACCGGCCCCGGGTTCTGGAACTTTGACTTCGGCCTGATCAAGCGGGTTGCGGTCACCGAGCGCGTCAATCTCCAGTTCCGCGCCGAGTTCTTCAATCTCTTCAATAATTCGAATTTCGAGAATCCTCGAAATGCTTCTTCCGGCTCACCAACGCTGACCAGTTCGCTGTTTGGCCAAACCTGCTGCGTGACGGCAGCCGTGCCGGCCTCAGCAACGATCATTGCTGTTGGCGAGCCCAATCGGGTGATTCAATTCGCCTTGAAGCTCAGCTTCTAGCGCGTCATTCCCCCAAAGGTGGGAGGTCGCTTGTTCATCAATAGGCAGGACCTCCCACTTTTGGCCACGTTCCCCACTGGCTGATTAGTGCAATCCCTCTGCGTTGATCGTCGTCAGCGACTAAGTAACGTGACAAAAGTTCGGGGCGTTTTTGGAAAGCGGTGACACGTCGCCTCACTCCAAAACTTCCTGTCCTCCCAAAATGTCCCAGAACTTTTGTCCACTTACTTAGAGTGGATTGTGAATGAGTTTGCCCGCGCACACTTCCAGCGTTCATGAGCCGGCAGATGTGGAGCCCCTAAGCTAAAGGCAATTGAAAATCGCTATAAAAGCCCGCGTGTCCTCAGTGGAAGGTTCTCATGTCACACCATGGTGTCAGGCACCCTAAACAAGACCGGCCTGTCTTTTCTCTGATGGTTGAGCCATAGCGTGTGGCGCCCACTGACAGAGAACATCCCAGAAGCCTGATCACAATGCGCTCAACAAATGCGCGGGAGCTGCTCGCCGCTAAGCATATCAACAATGCGGCTCGCGCCGATCTTGCTCCGCATCGTCACCCGCCCTGATGCGTGCTGGGTCACTCGGCCAATGATGCTCGCTTGAGCGCCCAGCGGATGTGAGCGCATGAGGGCAAGAGCGCGCTCGGCATCCCGTGCGGCTACAAAGGCAATGAAGCGCCCTTCATTAGCCACATAGAGCGGATCGAAGCCGAGAATCTCACAGGCCCCTTGGACGTCCTCTCGAACAGGGATGACGGCTTCGTCCAAAGCAATCTCGATGCCCGCTGCCTCGGCAATCTCGACGACGGCGCTCGCCAATCCGCCCCGCGTCAGATCGCGCAGGCAGTGGATTTCTATTCCGGCATGGAGCAATGTCATCACCAGGTCGGCCAGCGGAGCTGAATCGCTCTCGATCTCACTCTCGAAGGCTAATCCTTCCCGCACGGCCATAATCGCGATGCCATGCCGTCCAATGTCGCCGTTCAGCAGCACCACATCGCCCGGTCGCACGCTGGCCGGAGCAATGACAAGATCATGCTCGATGACGCCGATGCCCGCCGTGTTGATGAAAATGCCATCGCCTTTGCCCTTGTCCACAACCTTCGTGTCGCCGGTGACGAGTTGAACTTGAGCCGCGCGCGTGGCCTGCTGCATGGATTGGACGACCTGCCAGAGCGTCTCCATCGGTAGTCCCTCTTCCAGGATGAACCCAACACTCAAATAAAGCGGGCGCGCACCACACATCGCCAGGTCGTTCACCGTGCCGTTCACAGCCAGCGACCCAATATCGCCGCCGGGGAAAAACAGCGGACGAACGACGTAAGAATCGGTGGTGAAAGCGAGCTTGACGCCATCGTGAGTGATGACGGCGCTATCGTGTCGCACCTCAAGGAGCGAGTTGGCGAACACGGGCAGGAACATTTTCTCGATGAGTTGATGCATCAACTTTCCGCCGCCTCCGTGAGCGAGCAAGATCGTCGAGTACTCGGTGATTGGTATCGGACAGGTCATCATGCTGCTTTTCCCCTTTCAGCTTAATCCCGCCAACGGATGAAAGGCTCCAACGGGTGAAGCTGGTGTCATCTCTCCCACTCTTGATACGACCCCTAGCGAAAAGCCCTATCCGTTGGCACGTTTCATCCGCTGACGGCTGGGCGGGCACGATAGCGGTAGTACGCCGCGCACGCCCCTTCCGATGACACCATCGTGGCGCCGAGCGGATGTTCCGGCGTGCAACGCGTGCCAAAGGCCGGACACTCGTGCGGCTTCATTACTCCTTGCAGCACCAACCCGCTCATGCATTCGGACGATTCCTCGACCGTCTGATCGGCCAAGCCGAATCGCACCTCAGCATCGAGTTCGATGTACTTCTCCGCGAGCCCCAAACCGCTTCGAGGAATTTCGCCGATGCCTCGCCACTTTCGGGGCACGACGCGAAAAACTTCACGAATGAGCCGCTGCGCCGCAAGATTCCCCTCGCGCCGCACGGAACGAGTGTATTGGTTTTCCACCTCCGCGCGGCCT